>VFKN01000162.1 GCA_009885525.1 Anaerolineaceae bacterium
AGGCAGGCATATGGGTGGATTGTGTGCGCGAGGGCCGTCCCGTTATTCATAATGATTATGCCAATTTAGCGCATCGCAAAGGATTGCCGGAGGGTCATGCGCCAATGGTGCGCGAGATGGTTTTCCCCATTATGCGCAACCAGAAAATTATGGCGATCATCGGTGTTGGCAATAAGGCATCAAATTATACAGAAGATGATGTCGCCAACGCCTCGCGCCTCGCGGATTTGATCTGGGATATTACCGAGCGCAAACGCGTCGAGGAGGCGCTACATGAAAGTGAAGCAAGATACCGTTCCATTCTTGAAGACCAAACCGAACTGATCTGCCGCTATCTGCCGGACGGACGGCTTTCCTATGTTAACGAGGCGTATGCCCGTTATTACGGCGAAAGCGCGCAGAAACTCATCAACACGAATTTCATCCCGAATATCCCGGAGCCGGATATATCAATGGTCATTGGGAAAATTGCCGCGATCACCCCGCAGGAACCGGCTGTCCTTTACGAACATCGCATCATCAAACCCGATGGCGAAATTTGCTGGCAAAAATGGACGCATCGTGGTATTTATGATGCTTCCGCGAATCTGATCGAACATCAGGCAGTCGGCCATGATATTACCGAGCGTAAGCAGATGGAAGGCGCGCTGGCTACAGAGCGAAGAAGACTCGCTGATATTTTAAAAGGTACAAATGCCGGCACATGGGAGTGGAACGTTCAAACTGGTGAAACTATTTTCAATGAGCGCTGGGCGGAAATCGTCGGTTACACACTCGCTGAACTTTCACCTGTGTCCATCGACACATGGATAAATCTTACCCACCCTGATGATTTGAAACACTCCGGTGAATTATTGGAGAAGCACTTCAATGGCGAGTTGGATTATTATGAATGTGAAGTGCGTATGCGCCATAAAAACGGACATTGGGCCTGGGTGCTGGATCGGGGAAAAGTAGCAACATGGACCGATGACGGCAAACCGCTGGTGATGTCTGGCACGCATCAAGACATCACCAAGCGCAAGCGCTCCGAGGATGAAATTCAACTTCTGGCAAAGTTCCCTGCCGAAGACCCCAACCCCGTCCTGCGTGTTGCGCGGGATGGCGCGCTGCTCTATGTCAACGAGGCTGGCTTGAAATCCCTGCCGCAATGGAATCTGAAAGTTGGCGAAATTGTTCCTCCGATATTGCAGGAATCTGTTTTTCGATCCATGCAATCTGAGTCAACCCAAACACTCGATCTTGAACATGGCGACCGGCTATATGCTTTCTATGTTGCGCCAGTTGTTTCTTCCGGTTATGCCAATTTATACTGTCATGATATTACCGAGTCGCGGCAGGTAAAGGCGCTGCGCGACGCAGAGAAGCGCTACCACGTCTTGTTCGAGCAATCGCCGTATGGCGTATTGCTGGTGGATCCTGAAACGGAAAAAACCATCGAAGCAAACGATATCACCAGCAGGCAATTGGGTTATACCCGCGCTGAATTTTTAACATTGAAAATTTCCGATTACGAAGCCTCGGAAGATCCAAATCAAATTGTGCAGCACATGCAAAAAATAATGCTTGAAGGCAGCGACGATTTTGAGACCCTGCATCGCACCAAAAGCGGCGAGACCAGAAACATGCAAGTGTGGGTAAAGGCGCTTCAGTTGAATGAGCGCGTTCTTTTCTATGCCATTTATCAGGATATTACTGAGCGAAAGCAGATGGAAGATTCGAACGAGGCATACAGCCGCGAGATCACCTTGCTGGAGGAACGCCAGCGCATCGCCAGTGAACTGCATGATGCGGTCAGCCAGACGCTTTTTTCAGCCCGATTAAACGCGGAAGCGCTCCTGCGCCAAACTGACCGCCAAACCGATTTATTTACGCGTTCGCTGATCGACATCAACCGCCTGATACGTTCCGCGAGCGGAGAACTTCGCCTCATCCTCGTGGAACTGCGCAACAACTCGCTCTTGAATGTCAACCTCAACACACTGCTCGTAAACCTGATCGACTCAGGCATGGCGCGCACCAATGCCAACCTTATTTTTCAGTGCCATGTGGATGACGTTATTTTGCCGCCTCAAGTCAAACTTGCCTTCTATCGCATCGCGCAGGAAGCCATCAGCAACGCCATCAAACATGGCAAGCCCGCCGATATTAATTGTATTCTGCGCAAAAATAATCAAATGCTGGAGATGATCGTTCAAGATGACGGCATGGGCTTTTCAATGGACAAAGTATCCGATGATCATTTTGGACTGCAAATTATGCGCGAGCGCGCAGACCAGGCTGGGGTGGAACTGTCTATTTCCACGGAACCCGGCAAGGGCACATCTGTCACTGTTTGTTGGAAGGGAGAAAAAATATGAGCGACGTCAAATCAATTCGCATTTTGATCGCGGACGATCACTTAATGGTGCGAAGAGGACTTTCATCTTTAATTCAAGGAGTCCCCGATTTTGTGCTGGTGGGTGAGGCTGAAGACGGCCGCCAGGCGATATTAATGTGCCGCAATCTGCACCCCGATGTGATTGTGATGGATATTGTCATGCCGGAAGTTGGCGGCATTGAAGCCATTCGTTCCATTTGCGCAGAGAGCCCATCCGTCAATATCATCGCGCTGACTTCTTTTCCCGATGCGCCGTTAATTCGTCAGGCGCTGGAGGCAGGCGCGCGCGGATTCCTTTATAAAGATGTCGGCGCGGATGAATTGATCAACGCGATCCAGCAGGTGCATATTGGGCGCGCAGTTTTGGATGCAGATGTGCTTAGTATTTTGATGAGCAAACCTGATCTGCCGCAAAGAAAAGAATTGCACGATGGACATTTGGAAGTAAAACTCAGCCCGCGTGAAAGGGACGTGTTGAATTTATTGGTGCAGGGGAAATCCACGAAACAAATGGCGCTTACTTTGCATATTCAGCCATCCACGGTGAAGCAGGCGCTTTCGGGTTTATATCAAAAACTGGGCGCGAATAACCGTACCGAGGCAGTCTCCATCGCGTTGAGGGAAAAAATATACGTGGAATAGAATACCCCCAATCGGATATATCCTGTTATCTATGTAAAGCGTGTCCGTATGCGGGTATGAATGGACGCGCTTTTTTATTATTATATGTATATTCAACTTTCTCCCATGTCACTGGCCTAAAATTGCGTCAGGAGTTAAATATGTCAAATATGAATAATGTTCTTGCTGTCATTATGGCGGGAGGACGCGGAACTCGTTTACATCCGCTTACACAAACATGCGCGAAGCCCGCAGTTTCCATCGCGGGGGCATTTTGTCTTGTGGATGTGCCCATCAGCAATTGCATTAACTCGGGTGTTTCGCGGATCGCGATATTAACGCAATCCCACCCAGAATCACTGCATGAACATATCTCCTGTACGCATAACCTTAACACAAGCGACAAGTGGGTGAAGACATTGGCAGGTGCGGAAACAGCCGATTGCGCAAGTTGGTACCGCGGTACAGCCGATGCAGTGCGCAAACAACTTGCGGAAATTCAAGAAGCGGGCGCGGAATACACGCTCATCCTCGCGGGCGATCATTTATATCGCATGGACTATGGCGAGATGGCGAAATTTCACCGTGAGAAAAATGCCGATATAACGGTGGCAGTTCAACCCGTCGCACGCAGCGAAGCGTCACGGCTCGGTCTCCTCAAGCGCTTGCCTGATGGCCGCATATCGAATTTTGTCGAAAAGCCGATCCAGCCCGAATTGCAGGATCAATTCATCAGTTACGACGATCCCGAAAAACCTTTCCTCGGTTCGATGGGCATTTACATGTTCAGCACCAAAGTGTTGCTGGATTTATTAACTGACCATCCCGATCACGATGATTTCGGAGGCGATGTTATTCCCGCAGCCATTCACTCGCGCGCCGTGTACGGTTATGTCTTCAAAGGTTACTGGCAGGATATTGGAACCTTGCGCTCTTTTTACGAAACCAATCTTGCGCTCACAAAACCAGGTGCGCCTTTCGATTTCAAATCCCCAACGACTCCCATTTATACCGCCACGTTAACCCTGCCGCCTCCCATCATTGTGAACAGTCAATTGAAGGACGTGATCATTGCCAAAGGCTGCAACATCACTAACGCAAGGATCGAACATTCTGTTATTGGTGTTCGCTGTCAAATTGCAAACGGCGCGATTATCAAAGACTGTGTGGTGATGGGCGCGGAGCATTATTCATCAGATGGAATTGGCGCGAACTGCTCGATTGAAGGCGCGATATTGGATAAAAATGTACGACTCGGCGAGGGCGTAATCATCCGCCCGTTCCCGCGTGATGTGGAAATGGATTGCGGCAATTGGTTTGTGCGTGATGGTATCGTGGTCATCCCCAAAGATGCAGAGATTGCAGCGGGTACTGTCATTACACCTGAAGCATTCATTTTCAACAAGTTTTCGATACAGAATGTCGATAATATTCGCTTTGAGGTTGTCCCAGACAATGAAGCGGAAAATCTTTGGGAAAGCCTTCCGCCCCGAAAAATTTGGCGACAGTAGCCTGAGAACATTTGCCGTCTTTATAAGGCATAACGACCTGTTTTGTGCTTACGGTTGAGGGCGTGTGCAGGCAGGCAAAAATTGAATCGTAAAATAATTTCACTATATGGAGGCAGCAATGGAAAATAACGGAACACATTCGTCTATGGATATTGGCGGCCACTCCAGCATCGATTTTATGTCCGCTCACGGTGTGTACATCAAAAGCTGGCCTAAGGCTTTGGAGATCGAAGGCTGGTCAGAGACTTTGTGTTTACGCAATAAGGAAACCGAAGAACACACTTTATTAGTGGCAGAAATGACCGTTATGCTTGCAAGTATTGCAGGGATAACGGAGAACGAAATCACTTATTTGAGGTATGGAGCCTTGTTGCATGATGTAGGAAAAATGGGTATTCCTGATTCTATTTTGCTCAAGCCGGGCCAGCTGACCAGTGCTGAATGGGAAACCATGCGCAAACATCCCGACTACGCTTATGATTTAATTTATCCTGTTGAGTACCTCAGACCGTGTTTGGACATCCCATATTCTCATCATGAGAAATGGGATGGAACAGGTTACCCGCAAAAATTACAAGGCGAACAAATCCCATTGCCCGCCCGTCTTTTTGCAATTGCAGATGTGTGGGAAACGCTCTCTTCTGACCGTGTATATCGTAAAGCCTGGTCGCAAAAAAAAGTTATGAAGTATATTCGGCAGCAGTCAGGAACGCATTTTGACCCAAACACTGTGGAATTGTTTTTGTATGCGCTCAGCAAAAAAATGTATCCAAATAACAGCGGGAGGGAGCTCCCGTTAGCCGGGTAAAATTTGGGCTGTAAAAAAACGCAACAAATCGTAAGACTCTATATATTTAAATCCCTCGACCAAATTACAAAAGTCGAGGGATTATTTATTAAACAGGTTGGTCAGAGTATATGTAAATTAGCGTCAATGATAGGACTTACGCAGACCTGACGGGTCTACCCTACGGGCACAATGTCCACGGCGACTCGATCAACCGAGTACAAGGCGATTCACAGAAGTCCAATTAACAAGACCCACAATGAAACCCGTCAGGTCTTGACAGCGACTCCCCCAAGCGGATTCGCGTTTGTGGCGTGCGATTCAATGCTTTTATTTTTTGAATTTTGGTTATACAAACACAGCGCTTGACACTTTAAACTTTTCAGCCAATAATCGAATTTGTCGGATATTCAACTCACGCTTGTTGTTCAAGATTTCCGACACCACCCCCTGCGAACCAACTTCGGGCAAGTCGGATTGTGTTAATCCATGTTCTTCCATCAAGAAGCGCAATACCTCCGCGCCCGTTGCGTCGGGGATCGGGTAATGCTCTTCCTCGTAGACGTGAATCAACGTGCCGAGCGTATCCAATAATCTATACAGCGGATGTTTCTCGTTATCCCCAATTTCATCCAGTAATTCATTCAGGCGTTTCACTGCCGCGTTATATTCGCGTTCGTTGCGGATGATGAGCAGGGCAGCGATATTCGTCCAGTGGATTTGAATTTCTGCGCTTGGGAGGGTCATTTTTTCCAATCTCCTCGCGCTCTAAAACTCATCATCCTCATCTGTGGATTGAATTTCCTGTTTGACCAAATCACTCCACAGATTTATTACATCATCAGCCGCATTTTCCGCCCTCAAACGTTCCATCACAAGTCCATCCATTTGTTTTAATTCGGGAAAGGCAAGTAAAAGCATAGCGAGATCGCGCCAATCCGTTCCCGATTTTGGTTGTCCGCGCCGCTGATAATAAGAAATGACTTTTAGCGCGATCAATTCTTCGGGCGAAGCGACAAGCACCTGTGAGATTCTTTGAGAAGGCGGCAAACTTTCAACCAACCGCAGGTCAACCAGGTGGCGATTCCCCGTCTTTTGAATTTGGTAAAGCCTGTATCCGCGCCCATCGGCGACCTCACGCACACGCACGGCAACATGAAACTTATCACTAAGATAGGCGCGTAATTCTTCCGCAAGTTCCTTTGCGCGAGTGGAGAACAGGTCAATGTCCTGACTCATGCGCGGCTCTGGCACGTAAGCATTGACCGCTTGCGCGCCAAAAACAACGGCGTCATCACGACCACGCAAAAATTCCAACACCGCCTCTTGGATGGTTGCAAGTGGCAAGGCTTCGCTCATAATGAACTCCTGAAAGGTAAGTGAACCTGCGTTGAACATGAAATTATTGTAGCATAAATTTATCCCCGCCCCCTCACGCTTTGACAGCGGACTCCCCCAAGCTGACTCGAGTTTGCGACGTTCGATTCAATGCCTTCTGCTTCTTTGTATTTATCCGTTAATGAAAACATCAATGTCCTTTTCACCTGATCGCAAAAACTCCAAAAAACTTACGCCCTTGTATTTGCAGGTTTCGCAAATGCTAAACAGAGTAAGATATTCGCACATTCCTTTTTCTGTGCTTTTTCCTTCAATCACTTTACGGAGCATGGCAAATGCTTTAATAGTGTGTTCAGCATTATTGTTATTCCAAGGAATTCCGTCGTAGTCAATGAATGTAAAAAGCTTATCATGATACTTCTCAAAGCGTTTTTTGCATTTAAGCGCCGCTTCACTTCTATAATCATGATTGGCAAGTGCCTCGAAAAAACGCTTGATGGGGACTTTGTGTTTTTTTAAGAAATGAGCCTTCAAGCCAAAGCGATCAATCGTCTCAATTATCGACTTTAGCAACATTGCAAACTCTTGTGTCAGCCCTTTTAACTCTTCATCAAATGGATATTTGAGAATTTCATCGTTTAAGTCTCTAACAAGATGAATTAAACATTTTTGCTGAGGGCAGTCAATTGAGTCGTATGCAGTGTAAAAATCGGAAACTAAAACTCCTTTGAATTCTCGCAACAACTCGTGGAGAAAGTCGCCCTCCCGTGTTTCCTTGTAAAGATATATCACCTCTTCAAGACTTGTGAACACCCACACATACGCATTCTTCCCTTTTATGCTCACGCTGGTCTCATCAATATGTATTAAATTTCCACATAATATTTTGGCCAGGATTTTATCGTAGGTCACTTGATATATTTGAGCTGCTCTTGTTTTTTGTTTATTACACATGCTGTGATCGACACGAAAATCAAATAACTGATTTAGACTCTTCACAATATTCAGCTGTGATAACCGCAACTCTAAATTTTGATAAATCATGTATGCTAAGAGATTTGAACCAAACTTACTCCTCGTCCATGCCTTATTCTGGGGAGAAAACGTGACGCCACAATTGAAACACTCATAATAATTGAAATAAAATTTGACAATCCACCTTTTAATGCTGGTCCGACCAAACTTAAGATCGTATACAGTTTTACTCAATCTGCGATCTTTATGAATATCCAGCGACTCACATTTTGGGCAGCAAGTTGGCGGCTCACATTCAATTATTTTGTTTACAGGAAGAACTTTGCCCTGACTTTCACTTACTCTTTTTGAAGAAAGTTTTAATCGTTGGCTTGATCTAATGTAAATTTTATCGCGCTGATAGTCCCAATAAGCAGATTGATTGATGAGTTCTAACTCTGATAGCGAAAATTTATTTCTTCCCAGATGATGTGGACTCTCTCGCTTCAAAGAATTAGTATTTACTACGTTATTGTCTGGAGATTTAGTTTCTTCGGTCTGTTCTTGACATAATTGGGCAACGATATTGACGCCCTTTTCTAATGCTTCACAGTCCTCGGCGTTATAAGTAATCAGTTTTTGTTTTAGATCAGGATTTTTAGATAATTCCCATTGATCTCTCCAAACCAGTGCGTTTAATCCAGAAGCTGCCTCATCTGACCATTGAAACCCCAAATACTGCGCTATGTCTTTGAGCCCATTTGAATACGTTGGGAAGTATATTTGCGAATACATAACCGACAAGAGATTTATGGATTCTTTGCTAAATTGGTCAACTACAAGAGCATTGTTTGCGGTTTTTGAATAACGTTCCTTCATCTTCTTCAAGAAGACTTTTTCATAATGTCCATAGTAGATTAACTGCGGGTTGTTAATTTTTGCCAGAACATCAAGAAACGAATTCCAAATGTCTTTTTCGTCAGATTTTTCATTTGCCCAGAATGAGTGCTGAACGTAAGAATCTTCGTTCTTAACGCGCATTCCGATAAGATAATAAAAATCTGACGACGAATTGCCTTCAACATCCAAGAAAACAAGATTGCCCTTTATGTTTAGATTTGGTTTCCCCGCAATATAAATTTTATGCTCTCGAATAGCAAGCGCCTTTAACGCGTGAGAATATTTTTCTGGTTTGGACGCCAAGTGTTTTGGCTTTCTCCGCGCACGAAATGTATAGGATAGCTGTGTAACAGTGAAAATTCCTTTATTGTGTTGCTGCTTTCTTTCTTTTTCTGTCAGGCGCGAAAGGAGAGTGAGGTCGTCTTTTTCCATTGCTGTCTGACGACATTGCGCCTGATACTCACATACAGGACAGTGTTTATTAAGAATAACTTGAGGAGGGGCGGGATTTGCTTGTTGTACAGCGATTTTCCCAATCACATCTCTGGTCGCTCCTATTACCCCGTCTAATTTGACTTTCAAAACCCTTTGGCTACCCCCATATATTAATTTCCCATACAACGACATCTGTCCAGAATCTTTTGATAAAACCAATGCATCAAAAGCCAACGAAAGTTTATCGTATTTCGTTGGCTTCTCATTTGACACAAACCGAATCGGGATAAAGTCATCATGTTTTTTGCCAGCATTATTTACAAAATGCTCCAAAGCATGTGGACGCGACAGGAGTTCTTGGGCTTGTAAAACACGATCAAATATATACTTATCTTCGTTACCGTTTGAACGCAGCTTCTCTTCGCACTTGTTTCTAAAATCTTCAAAACGACGCTGTTCCCATTGGATATATTCGCTTTGGTGTCCAATATTTCCCAATGATTTAAGATAGGATTTGGTTTTACAATAAAGGAAGGCATTGAAGACTTCATTTGTAATAAGCACAATATACCTCGCGCCCAATCATCCCTCGGTTTGTCCGCTTCTCTAATCCGTTGCCCTAATCCACCGTCAACGTCTTCGACAAATTCCTCGGGAAATCGGGATCGAATCCGCGCATGACACTCATGTGATAGGAGAGCATTTGCAGTGGCAACACACCCAGCAGCGGAGCGATACTCGCATCCGACTTGGGCAGGACGATCACGTCATCGGCATTCGAGCGCAGGCGCGAGTCATCTTCGGCGATGACAATCGTCCGTGCGCCGCGCACTTTCACCTCGTTGACTCCGCTGATGATCAGCGGCACATCGTTCGGTCCCGCGACAAAAATAATTGGGAAACCCTTGCTCACCGCCGAAAGCGGACCGTGTTTGAACTCGGTTGAGAGCATGCCTTCACAATGGGCATAAGTGATTTCTTTTAATTTCAACGCGCCTTCGAGTGCAATTGAACAGGTCGCGCCATAGCCGAGACAATACATATCATCCCATTTATTAATTTCGCCCGCAATCTTCTCAACCTGCGCGGATGTCGTTTCCATTGTTTGTTCCATCAACTCAGGAATTTTTTCCAACTCTT
Source organism: Anaerolineaceae bacterium (assembly GCA_009885525.1). Classification (GTDB taxonomy): domain Bacteria; phylum Chloroflexota; class Anaerolineae; order Anaerolineales; family Villigracilaceae; genus Villigracilis. The sequence goes on from VFKN01000162.1 coordinate 10,067, forward strand.
TCGTGTCGAGTCCCGCCATGCGATATGCCAGATACAAAAACGTGATGACCTGATTGGTGAAGGTTTTCGTGGCCGGCACGCTGATCTCATATCCGCAGCACAGCGGCAGACAAAACGAGGTCGCTTTTGTTAAGGTTGAGCCGATCACGTTCGCAAGTCCGTAACACGCCATGCCGCGCTTCTCACCCGCCTCCAGCGCATTCAAAACATCCTTCGTCTCACCTGACTGGCTGACAAAAATCCCCACATCTTCATATCCCACCGCGGGCGCATATTGCGCGATGAACTGCGGAGCCAATACCGGGATAACAGGCTTACCCGCGAGCTGCGCGAAATAAACCGATCCGATCATCGCGGCGTGATAACTCGTGCCACACGCGATGAAATACAAATGCCGCGCTTTCTTCATCTTCTCGATTAGAGTCTCGACCTCAGGACTTCCATCCAGCAGATGAAGCAACTCGCGCGCGACTTGCGGCTGTTCGTGAATTTCCTTCAACATGAAATGCGGATACCCGCCCTTTTGTACCGCGTCCATGGTTTCGGTGACGGTCTCAGTTTTATGCGCAACAATCTTCCCATCTTTGACGGAACGCACTTCCACGCGGTCAGCCCACAATGTGACGATCTCGCCATCCTGCGGGCGGATGATCTCGCGGGTGAGCGGCAGCAGCGAAGGCAGGTCAGATGAAAGACAGGTGAAGCCATCACCGATTCCGATCACCATGCCCGAACCTTTTTTGAACGCGTATAACTTATCATCATTTGCGCGCCCGATGACAAAAGCATAATCGCCTTGCAGATCGCCATACGCCAAGCGGATCGCGTCGATGAATTCATATCCGCGCTGGATGTATCTTTCTACGGCATGTACGCAAGTCTCGCCGTCATTCTGCGAGCGCACGGTCATACCCTCAGCCATAAATTCTTCGCGCAACTCAACGTTATTCACCACGTTGCCATTATGCGCGCCAACCATATCGCCATTCGAATCCAAATGCGGCTGAGAATTAATTTGCGACGGCTCGCCGAATGTTGCCCATCTCAATTGCGTGATTCCGCGCTGCCCGCGCATCTCGGCGATGTTGTATTTCGCGGCAACTGAATCCACTTTGCCGGTGTCTTTGCGCAGGTCGATCTTCCCATCATTGATCGTTGCCGCGCCGACCGAATCATATCCGCGGTAGGTGAGTCGCTCCGCGGCTGCGATCAAGATCGGTCCCAGCGCATCTTCTTTATTCGTAACGTATCCGAAAATTCCGCACATGGTTTATCTCCTGTTTTATTCATCTTCGCTGGTTGAGTAGCGAGCGTTCTTTGCGAGCGTATCGAAACCACCTGTGTTAAGTCAACTTTTAATTGTATATTTATATTCCATTGTTGGTTTCGATATGCCTCTCAAAAAGCATTCGAGGCTACTCAACCAGCGGAATATTTATTTATTCCAGTTTCAAATTTCCGTTCCCATCAAATGGAAAGAACGGATTGTAGGCAACTTCCCAGCGATAATCATCGGGGTCTGCAAAATAAGAACTGTATCCGCCCCAAAATACTTTCTGCGGTTCTTTGATAATTTTCACGCCTTTTGATTTTAAATCCTTGATGATCTCGTCCACCTCAGACTCGCTGCGAGTGTTGTATGCCAGTGTGATTCTAGAAAAGCCGCTTCCTTCAGGAGAGACAAGCGCATCCTCTGCCAGCTTCTCACGCGGATAGATCGCGAATACGACCCCGCTCGTTTGAAAGAATGCCACATCATCCTGACTCGCGCTGGATGGTTTCCAACCAAGAGTCTTTGTGTAAAACTCATACGAGCGTTTGAAATCCCGCACACCAAGTGTGATGAGATGAAGATGCTGACGCATGTTGCTCTCCTTTTATGATGGATTATCGTTGCGGAGCAGCCGCGATCAAAATCGGCTGCGGAGCTTTTCTTTATCCTGAAGATAGTTTACCGCGAAGGATGGAAACCCGCGCCGCGAGATTTGCCTCACTCACCTTACGTAGTCTGCTCAAAGGCTGGCTGAGCCCGCCGTGTGTTTTTCAATCCACTTCACAGGGGCAAAGCCCCTGTGAGAGCACTATACTGCGTAAGGTGAGTTACCTCAGACAGTGAAAATCCCCGGCTTTTTCAATTTAGACGTGGCCTATACAATTTTTTATTTAAAAAAATGCTGTTTTTTGTTTAAACATTAGATGATGCTATAATTCCAAATAGTCGAGAAAACAACTTGCTTAACTGGGTTTCTAATATTGTTTTCTCTACTGTACACACAAACCCTAAAGGTCTGTTTTCCCTTCATAAATTCTCGATTAACAAGAAAGACCTTTAGGGTTTTTTATGAGGGAAATGTACGGTAGCAAAATATTGTTTTGAATACTTTATGTTTAGGTCGCTTTGTATGTTTGCAAAAGTTTTATCCCAAAGGAGAGGTACGCGTTGGAAAATTTAGGACTTATTCCGAAAGTGTTGATCGCCTGTAATCATCAGACTACCGGGCCTTTTTGGGTTTTCGGTCTTAAACAGCAAAAGTTGGATGTTGTTCTTGAAACGGATCCGAAAAATGTCATCCTGCGCTGGTCTGAAGAATTCCCCGACCTGATTGTCTTTGATATCAATTTACCTGAAAAGATAATCCTAGAGTTGGTGCAAAAAATAAGGATGGAAACGAATGTGCCGATCCTGTTGTTGACCTCTTCTCGAAGCGAGGATTTTCTGCTTGAAACATACAGCGCCGGCGTTGACGATGTACTCATCAAGCCGATCAGTCCTTCGCTTTTCCTTGCCAAGGTCAAAGTCTGGCTGCGGCGCGGCACGTGGACAGTCCCTGCCGATACGCTTGATCCGCTCAGCGTTGGGAAAATCCAGTTGCAGCCTTCCGAGCGCGCTGCCATCCTCGGGAACGGCGTCTGGGTTCGGCTGACCAACCTGGAGTTTCGCCTGCTGTATTTTCTGATGAGCCGGGCTGGCAGGCCGGCGACAGCCGAGGAATTGATCGAGCGCGTGTGGGGATACGCCGGCGAGGCGGATAGCACGATTCTCAAGAACCTGATCTATCGCATCCGCCGCAAGATCGAGAAGGATCCAGCCAACCCGGTCCTTATCCAGACTTTACCCGGCCTGGGATACAAATTTAGCACTGACCCCAATTGAGGGGTCTTTCTTTGCGACTTATCAGCCAATTTTGCGACCCGTTTCGCGCGTTATATGACTTTTTTGTGACCGGGGTATTATATAATTTAGTCACCTTTCAATACTGTAAGTTCAATCATTTTTTGTTATTTTAGCAGCAAAGACCCAGTTGCTTTATTTGGTCGCTTCCCTGGCAACAGGGGGGCAACTGGCGAGCCAATAGCGAAACCGGCTAATCCTTTTTTATGGATGGCTGGTTTTTTGTTTTTAAACATCATAAACATTTGGTTGAATACGCGGATGAAGATCTAAAGGAGGTTTCTCTTGAAAGATGGCACTAAATAATCTGTACGCTTCGAATAAGATACCTAATTTTTTCAAATCAATTTTTAAATTTTTGTGTTCGGAGGAACAAATGAAAAATAAACTTTCAATGGCTTTGACTATCGCGCTGGTTTTGGCGATGCTGCTGACATCATTTGCGCTGGCGGATGACGTTGCCAACAATGCCGATACCAGCGTGGATGCAACCTACGAGACCGTGTCCCTTGTGACTGGCGGCGCATCCCGACAAATTGACTTGTATACAGTCAATCGAAATGGCGATGGTAAAAATGGTTGCAACCTGACTGGTTCAACAACTCTTGTACTTAACGTTACATCATCGAACTCGAGCGTTGCCGCTGTCAGTCCAGGCCAAATCACCTTCACTGCTTGTGAAACTGTGAATACCAATTCATCTACAGCAGTGACTGTAGTCCCAGTTTCAGTAGGTTCAACCAATATTGAGTTTAGCCTCGCCAGCAATAACTCAGGCGGTTTATTCAACTTGGATACAGCCCGCTTCACCGTTGTTGTAGCTCCCCCAGCCAACACCCCGCCGGTTGTATCCGTCACTGGTGTGACCGGTGGTGCGAACTATGAATTTGGCTCCGTACCAGCTGCTGGTTGTTCTGTGACCGATGCTGAAGATGGCCCACAAACTGTTTCGCCCGTTATTGGTTCAGTAACGGGACCGCTTTCTGCTTATGGCTTGGGCTCACAGGAAGTTACTTGTTCTTACACTGATGCTGGTGGATTGACTACGACCGCCTCGGCGACTTACTCCATTAATGATACACATGCTCCTGTGTTGACCGTACCTGCCGACTTCTCAGTTGAAGCAACGAGTGCATCAGGAGCAGTAGCCACTTATTCTGCATCAGCTACTGATGCGGTTGATCCTGCGCCTGTCGTAACCTGTGCTCCTGTCTCAGGCGGCACCTTTGCTTTAAGTTCGACGACGGTTTCTTGTACAGCAGCAGATGTGGCAGGTAATACAAGTGCAGCCAAGACCTTCAAGGTGACTGTACAAGACAAGACAGCACCAACGATTGCAGACAATGCCGACATGGTGTTGGAAGCAACTGGCCCCAGTGGCGCAGTGGCAACCTTCAGCAATCCCTCAGCGACTGATGCTGTGAACACAAGTGTAGATGTGGTCTGCGCTCCTGCATCTGGCAGCACCTTTGGTTTAGGCACGGCTACCGTGACCTGCACCGCAACCGACGACTCTGGCAATGCCAGCAGCAGTTCGTTTGATGTGAAAGTACAAGACACGACTAAGCCGACAATTGCAGACAATGCCGACATGGTGTTGGAAGCGACTGGCCCCACTGGCGCAGTGGCAACCTTCAGTGATCCTGCCGCGTCTGACATTGTAGACACGAGTGTGGCTGTGGTCTGCGCTCCTGCATCTGGCAGTACCTTTGGTTTAGGCACAGCTATCGTGACCTGCACCGCGACCGACGACTCTGGCAATGCCAGCAGCAGTTCGTTTGATGTGAAAGTACAAGACACGACTAAGCCGACAATTGCAGACA
>VFKN01000136.1 GCA_009885525.1 Anaerolineaceae bacterium
CAGCGGTTCTTTGGTGACGCGATTCTTGACCAACTCCATGGCGGTGAACATGCCGATGTAGCGCACGTCACCAATGGAAACATGTTTCGTTTTCAAATCTTCGAGTTGCTCGCCGAGATACTTCCCAACGGTCTTGGCGTTCTCAAAAATATTTTCTTCTTCATAAGTTTCGATCGTTGCGAGCGCGGCTGCGCAAGCCAGCGCATGACCGTTATAAGTTAATCCCGCCGAAAGCATGTGGGTGTCAAAATGTTTGGCAATATGTTCGCGGACAATCACCGCGCCCAGCGGAACATATCCCGATGTAATTCCCTTCGCAGTGGTGATGATATCGGGCGTGACATTCCAATTATCCACAGCGAACCATTCGCCGGTGCGTCCCCATCCGCTCATGACTTCATCGGAGATGAGCAGAATCCCATACTTGTCGCAGATTTCGCGCATGCGCGGCCAGTAATCATCGGGCGGAACAATCAATCCGTTCGTGCCGGTCACACCTTCAAGGATGATCGCCGCGATCTGGTCGGGACCTTCGTGCTGGATGACTTCTTCAACGTGGCTGATACATTCGCGGTGACAGGTATCCTTCGTCCAACCGAACGGGCAGCGATAGCAATACGGGTCAAGAAAATGAACCACGCCAGAGATCGCAGGCTCGGAAGGCAGACGGCGAGAATCGCCAGTGAGTGCCATTGCGCCATGCGTTGCGCCGTGATACGAGCGATAACGCGCCAGAATTTTATGCTTGCCCGTGAATTGCCGCGCGATCTTGATCGCATTCTCATTTGCTTCCGCGCCGCCCAACGTGAAAAAAGTTTTCTTCAGATCGCCGGGCGTGATCTCAGCCAGTTTTTTGCCGAGCAATCCGCGCGGTTCGGTGGCAGCGCCGGGGCTGACAAAGGTCAGGATGGCGGCTTGATCCTGAATGGCTTTCACCACTTTGGGATGCTGATGTCCAATGTTCTGATTCACCAACTGCGAAGCGAAATCAAGATAGCGTTTTCCGTCGGCGTCCCAAAAATAAACGCCTTCAGATTTGGTCACAGGAATCGGATTCACTGTTCCTTGCACAGACCATGAAAAAAAAGTATATTCTTTATTGAGGTCAACGATTTCTTTTGAAGTTAATTGGGTCATGGGTTTCTCCGTTGGGTTAGCATGTTGAAAGGTTGAAAAGTTTGCAAGTTAAAACCTGAAAACTTTCCAACCTTCAAACCTTTCAACTCTTATTTCTTTACTTCTTTAACAATCTCCGCATACACATTCAACGTCTCATCAATATCCGCATCGCTGTGTTCATAACACAGGAACCACGGCTCGCGCGCGTCGCGGTCTGGCATGACTCCGCGGGCAATGGCTTTATCGGTGATCTCAATATATAAATCATGGTCGCTATGCGCCCAGTCGCGTTGGCAGGTAACGGATTCAATATTCAAGGAGAAGGAGAACATCGCGGGATAACCGTTGAACACGGCCGGAATATTATTCTCTTCGAAGATTTCCTTAAGTCCGTTCATCAAACGTTGTCCGCGTTTTTCGATGGATTTCAAAATCGGTTTGGATTTCAATAAACTTAATGTAGCATACGCACCCGCAATACCAGGCTTGTTATTTGTGTATGTTCCGCCTTGCGCCACGCCCTGCCCAATAATGGACATGATTTCTTTTTTGCCGCCAAACGCCGCGACGGGATATCCATTGCCGAGCGCCTTCGCGTACGTGACCATATCCGGCATGATGTTGTAGTATTCCTGCGCGCCGCCGTTCGCGATTCTAAATCCCGTTTTGACTTCATCGAGAATAAAGACGCAGCCGTGCTCTTCGGTCTTCGCGCGGATCAGTTGCAAGAATCCATCCTGCGGATTGATCGCCGCGCAATTGCCCTGACACGGCTCGGTGATGACCGCGGCAATTTGGTCGCCGTAGGATTTCATCACACGCTCGAAACCTTCAAAATCATTGAACGGCAATGTGATGATAAACTCGCGCATCGCCTTCGGAATACCCGATGAAGCCGGAACCGCGATCGGACTTCTGCGATTGCCGTATGATTCCACCGGCGCATAAGTTGACCACAATGCGTGGTCGTGCATCCCGTGATAGTTACCTTCAAATTTGAGGATAATATCGCGTCCCGTATATGCGCGCGCAACGCGGATGGCGTGCATGGTCGCTTCGGTGCCGGAACAAGCCATGCGCACCATGTCAATCGCGGGGGACATTTCGACGATCATCTCAGCGACGGCGACTTCAAGTTCGCCGGTCATCGCAAATAATACGCCGCGCTGAATCTCTTCGATCACTTTCGCATCCACTTCGGGGTAGCAATGCCCGAGAATGATCGGGCCAAATGCCAGGCGGTAATCGATGTACTTCTTCCCATCTACATCCCATAAATATGCGCCTTGTGTTCTATCTACGTACGGTGTAATTTCATCGCCCCAAAAACGAAAATTAGAATTTACCCCCAAAGGTATGACTTGCTGTGCGCGTTTCTGTAATGATTGCGTCTTTGAACCAAACATGATAATAGTTCTCCTTGGATTTTAGAGCGGATACGCCGCCCGCAGTTTATTATCGGTCACGTCACCCTGAGCGATAGCCACACTTGCGCCGCACGCCAGTGCAGGTGAGGGTTTCTACGATAAGCACAGAGATTCTCACCTGCACTGCACCGAACGCAGTGCGGTGCAAGTGTCGCTACGCTTAGAATGACATTAAATCTCACCATTAATTTCTTTTGCGATTCGTTCGGGAACCCGCCACTGATAAACATCTTTAAGAATGATCGGCACGATGGAAGTCGTGGTCTTGCGTACCCCTGGAACTTTTCGCACAACTTCGGTTACGAAATGATAAACTTCCGCCGTATCTTTTGCCACCAATTGAATACTGATGTCATTCTGACCGATGCCGCAAGCTACATAGGTGATGTTCTCAAATGCAGCCATTTTTTTCGCTACATCGAGAATCAAGTCCGATTCCACTTCAAGCCAAACATCCGCTTTGATGGTGAAGCCCAGCGCCTCGGGGCTGACCACTGCGCTGATCTGGATCACACCCTCTTCGATCATGCGGTCAATACGATAACGAATCGCGCGCTCGGAAATATCAGCCATGCGGCGAGAGATCTCAGAAGCGGACATACGCCCGTCTTCGAGGAGTAAATTGACTATTTTTATATCAGTTTTGTCGAATTCATACATATTATGCATAGTTTTTTTCCGAAAGGGACAGGAATTGCGTGAATATATCCAAAAACGACAAAAATGTCAAGGGAAATGATGTCGTGTGTAATTAAGCAACAGCCGCACTCTTCGCGAGGCGGCTGTTTGTGACCTATAAAGTATAAGGAGAACGGTGGGTAATCCGATAAATTCGAGCGAGTCGCTTTAGATGCGAGACTCGCTGGTGCCGGTCAACGTGCCTGAACAGTTGAGGATCTGCGTCAGCGCTAGCGCGTCACACGCCGCAAGTTTGAGAGCCGTGACCGTGATGAACTCCGCGCCAAGGTTCGACGGAGAGACTGTAATACCTGCTGCAAATGCAGTCGCTACACTGATTACCAGAGTCGGGTCGGTCGCATCCAGATCGTAGACGATGGCAGAGACCGTATAACCGGGGACGACATTTGCTTTATAACCGGCGGCACTATCAGCTACGGTGTTCGCGGCAGCGAAAGCATAGGCACTTCCTGCTGCGGCAACGACGACGAGGGCGATCAATAGGACTTTCAAATTGCGGAACATGGCTTTCTCCTTTTTTACAGATCCGACTCCCGCCGGAGCTGCTTTGGTAAGACACCTTCCCTGTTTTTGGAAGGTAATTAAGCCATCCGATTAAAAACCTGACTTCCTGACTTATGGTAGTCAAGCCAAATAATCACGAGAAATCCCCTGTGGTCTTCGGCAGTCTGGCAGTCGTGGTCACTTGTGTGACGTTAGACCCATGGCTTTGCGTCACCGGCTTTCACCGATTTTGCCTTTATCGGATGTTTGTTGGAAACAGTATAATTGAATAAAAGAATGCCGCTAATCGTTTTTATACTTAGAATGCACATGTAAAAATATTTATTAAAACTCCTGCAAAAATAAACTAAACTTTGGCGGTAAACACGCACCCAACCTCGGAGTTCAGGTTGGCAGAGTTATTTTCATTGCAAGTGATAGATATATCGCTTGCGTTTGTGTTTGAAATTAAATTTTGCTATAATATTTTCATTGTGATTGATGGTATTCCTATTTATCAAGTAAGGATAATATGCGCAAAATTTTATTGATATTGACTTCGTTATTCGTTTTGTCTGCCTTGTCTGGTTTTGGATTTCATCAGCAAGATTCCGCTACTCTGATCCAAATTCTTAATCGCTCCGGCAATGCAGCCACTCAGATCACGGATGGGGATACGGTTCAATTACAGATCACTCTTCCACAACCTGTCACAACAGCACAGACGATCACATTCAAGATTGACGATCAAAATGTAACGGTCGGCAGTTGCGTAATCGAAAACGGCGCTGCCTGCCAGGCAGATTCATTCCTCTCGCTTGGCTGGCACTGGGATGCCGGTGGCGTGGCGAAAAATACGCGAGTGATCAAGGCTTACGATAATGGAAATAATTTACTCGGTCAGTCCGAGTCGATTACTGTCAAGCCGCGTCCGGTGGTCTTGGTGCACGGCTTTATTTCTTCATGGGATGCATGGTCGGCGTATCTTAATTCCAATGGCTATCTGGCATCCATTGGGCTGCAGGGATTCGCTGTCGGTGATGGGCAGGTCGAAGGCAGTATGAATACCGGCTCGATGACCACGCCCGTCGAGCGCACGAACACCCTCGCGCAGAATGCGGAGGTCGAAGGGCAATACATTGCCAATGTGAAAAAAACAACCGGCGCGGAAATGGTTGACCTGGTGGTACACAGCATGGGCGGAATGATCTCGCGCTATTACATCGACCGCGTGATGAAAGACCGCGATGTTGCGCAGCTGATCATGCTCGGCTCGCCGATGGGCGGATCAGATTGTTCGGTGCTGCCAGCCGCGCTTGGCTTTTATCTGCCCGCATCCATCGAAATCCGCCAGAGTTACATGGAAGGCGTTTTCAATAAACAAATCACGCACCGGCGTGGCGTGGAATTTCATGACCTCGCGGGGACAGCCATTATCGAAGCATTCAAGTCGCCTTGCACGGATATTCCCAACGATATGGTTGTTTCACTTGGGAGCATCAATGCGATCCCGTTGCAGTCATCAAAATTTGAAGCCCTGCACAGCGACCTGACATCCTCGCGGGCTGTATTTGAAAATTACATATCTCCGTTATTAGAAAGGCCCGCCGGGTCATTCACGTCCGCGCCCGATCCTGAAACCACTGTTGTTAAAACACCTGCGCTTCAGTTTACGCGCGTCTACACAGGACGTGTGGATGCCGGCGGCTCGACCGAGTTGACGATCAACATTGACGATAATGTGACCGTTGCATCTTTCGCGCTGTATGACCCAACGCGTTCGGTCACTGTTAGTGTGCGCGGCGCGAGCGGCAACGTGATTCAACTCGACGCGGAGAAGAACGGCTTCGTTCAAATCACTGATCCCTCCTCGATGTTTTATCTCGGCTACGGATTCGCGAATCCCAAACCCGGCCCGTGGAAAGTGACCGTGCTTGCCACGGATGCGACTCCCGCGAGCGGCACGGATTTTTCCATCTCGGTGTATTTTATCGGCGGCGCGACTCTCGACGCGCAGTCCAACACATTGATTCCGAAACCGGGCGAGCAGATTCAATTCAGCGCGAGTCTTGCGTTGGGAGGTGAATTCCTTGAGATACAACAAGCGCGGGCGATCATCCGCAATCCGCAGGGAGAAATCGAAACGGTGGATTTTAATCCCGGTGAACAAATCTCAGCCGCGTGGACTCCTCGCATTGTTGGCACACATGCAGTGGATATTGTCGTGACCGGCATCACGCCGGCCGGTGCGCAAATTGAAAGAACCGCGTTTGTTTCCCTGGAAGTGCAGCCCAATCCAAGCAGGCTGAGCGTACAGTTTAATATATTTCTTGTGGCTGCCGGTGTGTTGGCTATTCTTGGTTTTATACTCTATTTATCGACTCGACCTTTTGCAAAATGGTTTCGCCGTAATCGATAAATCAAATTCCGCCTGGAAAACTTCATAAGACAATTTAAAAATTAGATTGAATAAATTTACTGCTTCACATCATTCTATAAGTGAAAAACAGCGAACTAACGCTGGTTCTGCCTGCGCAGTTAATTATATAACGATTGAATTCGATTAGGACTTACGCAAGATGGCTTGCGCGACAAAACCCTCACCCTAGCCCTCTCCCGTTGGAGAGGGCTAGGGTGAGGGAGTGTCTTGCGTAAGCCCTATCAATAATCAATTTTTTACAAGTAGGACTTGCGCAAGATAAAATTTTGTCCGCTAATCCACACGAATTTAAAACAGATGAGCGCAAATTCGTGAAGATTAGCGGATATTTTTTTAATTTCTGTGTAAGCCCTACAACCGCGACCCGATCACCAGCGCGGAGGTGCGGACTGCGGAGGTAAACCCGAAGAAAGGACCGAAATCTTGCGCGGCTGGAAAGCCGGTAAAGTACAGGTTGGGGACGCTGCTTTGGAAGCCTTCATCCAGAATGGGGAATCCATTTTTGGTGCTGATCTGATCTACGAGGTTGCCGTTTGCAAGTAGCGGGATGCGCGTGATGTCCATTTTGTAACCTGTCGCCATAACAACATGGTCTATCATCAGTGTGGCGTTATCGCTGAGCGTGATTTGCAATTCCCTGGATGATAGATCCTTACATTGGGTCACATGTGTATGCGGGTGAGTGGTGATCGTATCTTTCGAAATTCGTTTGACCAGCCACGGCTCGAGTTTGAGTCTGCCCTCCGCCCACATGCGTTTGCCGACTTGATCTTTTTCCTCCTGTGATAAATTGCGGAACCATGCAGGTTGATTGACCATGTCGCCTAAGATCGGATTCACCCAAGCCCATTCAGAAGGTTCAAAGGCGGGCGTATCGTGGCGATAGGTAAGATGAATTTCTTTTGCGCCTTGTTCGTGGATGAGCGCGGCCCATTCAAAGGCGCTTTGCCTGCCGCCGACGATCAACACGCGTTTATCTTTGAGCATGGAAAAATCCACCAGCTCGGCAGTGTGATGGAAGGTATCTTCGGGAAAAAGCGTTTTATATTCTTCGGGAATATTTTTGAAATAACGCAGACCGACCGCAAGCACAACTTTCTGCGCTTCGATCTCGCTGCCGTCATCCAACACCGCGTGGAAGGAATCATCCGCGCGGTTGAGAGTCTTGACCCACGCAGGACGCGGAGCAAGTCGCTTTTGGGATTGGAACCATTTGGCGTAGCCCAGATAAAAATCGAGGGTCAGCGGTTCAACATCCGCGGGCTTAAGGTTTTGCGATTCAAGGTATTTCATGATCGTGTCTTCGTTGACCGCATCCAAATGCCAGTCACACGCGGAGCGCAGATACATATCTTTGGGCATGTGATTCTTCCAGTAATCCATGCTGTACCCGACCTGGATATGTTCAATATTTTTGTGTTTGAGATACGTCGCCAGCGAGAGTCCAAAGGGACCTGCGCCTACAACCAATAAGGGGGTTTTCTCTTTCATATTTTCCTCTCAACGCCGATATTTTTTATATACCGCAGTTTAACCTTATCACGTCCTTTTTACAATCTTCATAAAACTTTTATATTCAAATTGTATCATTTGGGCATGGTAAGGCAAATTGATAATTTGTCCCATACATAACAAGAAGATAAAAAAATGAAAAAGATAATTTTGATCGTTGCTTTGGTTGTGTTAGCCTTAAGAGACTGTTTGATAACCACTCTTTCTGTACACGGATGACACGGATTTCACGGGGTCTCACGGAAAACCTTAAAAAATCCGTATATGTCCGTGAGTTCACTGAAAGAACTAAGTAATCTGCGGATATAGGTTTTTCATAATAAGAATTGTTTGAGGAATTTCCAAACCTGCGAACGGGCAGCAATAGCCAGTATGAAATGGCGGATGCAGGCTTGGGCGCGTTTCAGTATTTTTTACGCAAGGCGCGTCATTTTTGGAATATCAGGAAGAGATGAAGCCGGCAAACGTTGGCTGCGCACACGGCGAATACCAGTCAGGAACCGATCAAAATGATGATGGGACGACTTCTAGACCTGTGATTCTACGGATTTAGTGCTCTTTGTTAATACATGGATTTATGTAATAATGTCTTCATCATAAAAAAACAGGAGCTGCCTTATGCGTATTTGCGTCCTTTCTGATGAAGAAATTGAAGACTTTGATCCATCGCCATACCTTAAAGACTTTGACTGGCAAATGGTGACATTGACCGCGCCTGTGTTTGAAAAGATCAAAACCATTGTTGAGAAAAAAGAATTTGATTTATTTTTGAATGTTTGCGAAGGATACGAATTTGACGAAGAAACAGATAAGGAAGTCCGTTATCACGGCATTGAAGTGGTCCATGCTCTGGAAGAATTTAATCTAACATTTACAGGCGCAGGGTCGAATTGCTTTGATCCCACACGCGAAGAAATGCAGGCTGTCGCTGATACGCATGAGATTGGATTTGCAAAAGGTTATCAGGTTAAAAGCATTCAAGAAGCGGAGGAACTTGTCAGGAATTTACGCTATCCGATCATGATCAAACATCCGAAAAGCTACGGCAGCACGGGTATGACCAAAGATTCGCGCGCTGATACATTGGAGCAGGTCAAAACCCAAGCCGCGCGAATCTGCGCCGAGTTTGGCGCGGCGCGCATGGAGGAATTCATTGTGGGCAAGGAATTTAATGTCCTCGTGGTGGATAATGCCGACGACTTGAATCAGCCCCTCGCGTATCCGCCCGCGGAGTTGATCTTCCCTCCCAATGAAGAATTCTGGCATGTGGATGTGAAATGGAATTACGATGTCCCCTTCGACTTCAAGCAAGTCACCGACCCCGAATTGTTTGCGCGGCTGCACGATATTGCAAAACGTATGTACCTCGCCATGGGCTGCACTGGATATGGACGATGCGATATTCGTATGAATGAAAAAGGCGAGTTGTTCATCCTGGAGATCAACCCCAACCCTGCGATCATGCTCGCGCCCAAGGAATATGGTCCCGCAGATTATATGATCCTATATGATGTGGATGGATACAAAGGATTCTTTGAGCGTATTTTCCGTGCTGCACAGGTAAGACAAAAAATGCGCGAAAAAAAATCGTAAATAAAAATCACCCGCGAATCCAAACTCGCGGGTGATTTTTGTAAAAGGGATATTGCTATGATGAGTCCACTGCAAAAACCAATTAAACACAAAGGCACAAAAGGATACAAAGGAAGAGCCTTTTCATTAATTAAAACCTTCGTGCACTTTGTGCCCTTCGTGTTTAAAGACTTTTTTCAATGAAGTCTATGATGTTTTACGTTTTTATCGCCACACCCAGCACGGCAACAAAATGCGCGGCGGCGGCGAGCAGCACGAAGATATGCCAGACTTCATGGAAGCCAAATACGCCCGGCACAAAGTCAAATATTTTTGTGATGTAAACTATCGCGCCGAGTGTGTACGTCACGCCGCCGATGATCATCCACGTCAACACCCACGCAGGCAGGACGGCAAGCATTTGTCCAGCCGCCGCGACGCTGAGCCAGCCCATCACGAGATAAATCCCCGCATTCAACCAGCGCGGCGCGCGGATGATGAAGACCTTCACTACGATGCCAATAAGTGCCAGCGACCAGATAATGGTCAACATGCCCCACTTCCAAAATCCATCAAATGCGTTGACGCAAAATGGGGTGTAGGTTCCTGCGATCAGAAAATAAATCGCGGCGTGATCAATCTTGCGGAAGATCTCCAACGCTTTGTCTTTAACTTGCACCATGTGATACGTGGCGCTCGCGGAAAATAAAAATACCAGGCTCGCGCCGTAGATGACCAATGAAATGACTTTGGCGGGCGTGCCCCATCCCAGGATGAGCAGGGCGATCAGACCGATAAGGGCAAGCAGCGCGCCGACCCAATGGGTGAGGCTGTTGACAGGTTCACGTAATTTTTTCAACATAATTTTTTCCTTTATTTTGTATTCGTCGCAACGACGACCATTAATATTCCTGATTTTACTTCAATCGTCTGAATTTCTGTTTCGAATCCGGCTTCCATAAATGGTTTTTTTAATTTTGAGGTTAAAGATTCACCCAGCGCGGATGGAGTCTCGCCCGTGATTTTATACAACCACTGAAGGATTCTGCTTCGCGGATACGCGACAGGCATGACCACCAATTTGCCTCTGCGTGACAAACATCTCCTAATCTCGAAGAGAGTTCGCGCATCAAATATATATTCAGTGGGGAAAGTTGCGACGACTGTGTCGAATGAATTGTTTGCGAAGGGGAGGTGTTGCGCGACTCCGCGCGTGAGTTGATGTACACTGCCGAGGCGTCGTTTGGCGAGGCGTCCCATTTGGGAGGATTCATCCAGCGCTACCGAATTAAATCCGTGGGCGTGAAGTGCGCGCTGCAAATGTCCGGGACCGTGACCAAGTTCGAGGATGCGAGTCCCTCCGATGAAGGGGATAATCTCCGCGACCCAGTCCTTCCAATGCCCAAATGAAACGATTGCGGCGACGAGATCGTATGTGAAGGCAAACGGGTGATAAAGCAGACGAAAGAACACCCGCATGAAATTACGAATGAGCATAAATAAAAACAAGGGCTTGACTTTCGTCAAACCCTTGCTGTCTTTTATCCGGATGCGGCTTCTTCGCTGCTGCCGTCTTTTTTCCTGCGGACAGCGTCAATGGCGCTCTTGCCGCGTTCGCGGACGTCGTTGGCGAGCTGCTCAGCGCGGCTACGGGCTTCTTTGCTAATATCTTCGGCACGGCTGCGGGCTTCGTGTGCAAGTTCCTCAGCACGGACACGGGCTTCGTGGGCGGCTTGTTCAGCGCGGGCGTAAGCTTCTTCAGCAGTTATTTGCGCCTTATCGCGCAGTTCGATGGATTTGTCCTTGATAAGGGCGCGGGTCTCTTCACCAGTTTGCGGGGCAAAGAGTAAAGCGACAACTGCGCCGGTTAATCCACCAACAACAAAGCCAACAAGAAAGGCTCCAAATTCATCACGGTCAGACATGGTATTTTCTCCTTTTGATAATTAGATATGAAACTTTAATGGTTTTTACATTTACTACTTGGGCTTAATGCCCAATAATTCTAACATACGTTTCAAGCCTGCCAGATAGCTGCTGAGTTCCATGATCGGTTCAATCACTTCTTCGCCGAGGAAATCAACGGTGCCGCGCAAAGTATTGACGGTTTCACTGGTGGCGCTGAGGATGGGGCGGACTTCGTTTTGCAGCAGGTTAATCAGGCTGGCGAGCTGGATGATGAGCACTGTCAGTGCGACGCCAATGACGAGCGTTTCCAGTGCGACGATGATGATAAACACATCGCGAATCTTGTCTGTGGGTGTGCCGGGCAGCATGAGCAGGTAAATCGCCAGGATGAGCAATGTCAGAAAAACGACGGTCCCAGCGATAACGCCCGCCATGATCTTTTTCTGCTTGAGTTCCTGCGCTTGCTTTTCAGCCAGCTGTTCAGGCGTAAGTGGTGTTGGGGTCGGTTCAGGATTTTGGAGTGCCATATAAATATTATAGCATTTATATTCTCATAAGTCTAACATGCTAAAAAATCGTGTGCACGCAAAACATGTCAGGCCGGGGTTGCTCTCTGCGCCGTCCCCGGCGCAGGGTTTCCTCGCAAACCGCCGCCGAGGACGGCAGCTGGAGCATAGGTTAATGACAACCTTTGCGTGCACGCAAAAAATCA
>VFKN01000134.1 GCA_009885525.1 Anaerolineaceae bacterium
GCCTCGCGCAAGCTGCTTGATAACTGCTCAATGAAATTGAGCAAGCCTTTTACCAACTCGCGTGTCTTTTCTTCCAGGATAGCGCCGAGATCAATGTTTTCGAACATGCTTTAGTTTATCAGATTGTCTTTACTTCTCACCCCGTTTTTCTGGGATGATACCTGTGGTCATTATAAAAACTTCCATACTTTTATTCTCCCGCTAAATAAATTGGGACTATTCTGCAAAAGGATAGCCCCAACTTTGTCGCTTGTTTACTGACAGAATAAAGTATCTGTCGAGCCGCTTGATGTGCCGACCTCGTTGAATGCTTCCACCTTGTACGTCAGCCCTTTACCGCTTGGGTAAAGAAAGGTCTCCTTGAAGGAGGTTGCGTTTGCTGGCAGTTCTGTTACCAATTCGTCGTTGCGATAGATGACGAGAAAATTTTTATGGACAGGTTATTTTTGCGATTGTGCTATCAGCCTCGCCGATTTGGTTGTAAACTCGAATTTGATACTCTACGCTTTGCCCTGAAAGTAGCGCAATTGTTTCAGCATAGTAGGTGGAATCACTTGGTAGTTCGGCAGCCACTTCGCCATCTCTCAGAATACGATATCCTGATTCGTTGTCAGCTTTATCATCCCAGTTAAGAGTAATGGATGCCTGTCCAAGGATAGTGCAGTCAAACGACCAAGCATTTTTTTTGGAGAATGTCGCGGCTTCGGGTATTCCGCCCAGCGGCGTGGGCGGCGCGGTGACTCGCGGCACTGTGCCGAAATCTCCCGAAGGCGTTGCGAACTCCACGGATAGCCAGCATTCACCATTTGCGCTCGTAACGATCCAATAATTGGATGGGAAAAAACCGGTGATCTTGACTTGCTCATTGGGCATGATCTGCGCGACGCGGTCATAATTCTTGCCGGGCCCCATGCGGCAATTGGTTACCTCGCTAACGCTGATCATCGGCTGCGAAGTGGCTGATGGAATTATTTGTGTCACAGTGGGCGCGGGCGCAAGTGTTGGGCTGGCGAGCGGAGTCGCAGCTTCGAGCACCGCTTGCACAGTCAACGCGGCGGCTGTGGATATCTCGGTGTTTTGCTGCGGTGCAGCAGGCATGCTGCATGCTGCGATGAAAATTCCCATAGCCAATGTCATTGTCATAAGTCTCTTCATACTTTTCCTCCGATCAAAGTTTTTGGACGCTCCATTTCGATGATATCTGTTGTTCGGCTGTATGCGCTTCCCATTAAGCGTCCAATCGGTTTCAGTTCTTTTAAATTGATCTTATCCTGCCCAAGCATGACTCTTTCCTCAGCGTGGATGTGCGTAACTGTGCCGATTACGATCGAGCCGCCGCCGGGCTGATCGTTGATGTCGATAATTTGATGTACCTTACATTCAAAATGAATCGGACTCTCTTTTACGCGCGGAGGTTTCACTGTTACCGATGATTCAAGCGTCAGGTGGGCAAACTCCACCTCGTTGAAATCCGGCGGCGCTTCGATGGATGTGGCATTCATCGCGCTGAGTAATTCCTCGCTGACGATATTTACTACAAACTCGCCAGTCGCGCGGACGTTATTCAACGTGTCTTTCGTGCTTCCATCCGTTCCGCGTATCAGTGGACAGAACAACACCGTCGGCGGATTCGCGCAAACTACATTAAAGAATGAAAACGGCGCGAGGTTTACATTCCCGTGAATATCCACAGACGTGATCCAGCCGATGGGGCGCGGCAGGATCGACCCTGTCATGATCTTGTAAATGGATTGATGTGGCAGGTCGGAGGGGGTAATTTCCATGTTATGTGATCTTCTTATGTGCGCGCGCGCCAATGCGGAAATATTCCACGTGTCCTTTTTCATCGCGGATAAAATCACCGAGCGCGCCTTTATACGGCTCATCCAAGCCGATCATTTTATCTGCTTCGTAAAATGCGAATCTCATGGGCGGCATCGCAGGCCCGGGCGGAGTCTCCGGCATCGGGAAACCTCCCAGCGGAATGTGATGATACATAATAGTTTTGCCTTTGAGTTTTAAGTCAAAACATTCTGTGCCGATCTTGTATCTGCCAAGATATTCTTTGATCTCCTTTACGGGTTTTTCAATGGGTTTCGGCGATTGCGCTTTTGCGTTGAAATAAAGATCAAGCGCCCAACCAAGTGCGTTTGCGTTGATGATGCCGCCTTCATCGCTGTTGGTCAGGATGGCGAGCGCAAAATCCTCTGTGGGGATGAAGAAGAAATAGGCTTGCTGCCCATGTGTCGCGCCGCCGTGACCGTAAAATTTGACATTTCCAACTTCGCGGATGAACCACGTAATGCCCATGTCGCCGCGCAATCCCGCGTTGACCTGTTTGACGCGCATGGCTTCCAGTGATTCCTTTTTGAGGATTCCTTTTCCGCTGCCCATGTGGAAGCGCCCGTATGCGAGCAAATCTTTTACGGTGCTGACCACGCCGCCTACGCCGTTCCCGGCGCGCCCGATTGCCCACGGACGCGAGACAAGCACTTTTTCCTTTTTGTTGTAATGTCCAACCACGAAGCGGTGTGTGAAAAGAACATCGCTCGGATAAAAGAAAGACATCTTCAAACCCAGCGGATTGAAGAGCATTTCCTGCGCAGCCTGCTCATAAGATTTGCCCGTCACCACTTCGATGATGCGCGCTGCGACATTGAAGCCCGTATTGTTGTAAGACCAAATTTTTCCAAGCGGTTGGATCTGGTGAAGTTGGGCAATATCCTTCACCATCTTGTCGAGCGCATCGTCGCCGTTGCCGAAGTCGTTGAAATAATCTCCGACCCAGCCGCCCATGTGAGTGAGCAAATGCCGCACAGTCACTCGCTTCTCGACATTCTTATCCTGCAATTTAAAATCTTTGATGTATTTCTTGACCGGCGCGTCGAGCTCAACTTTTCCCTGCTCTACAAGCTGCATAAGCATGGTGGCGGTATAAGTCTTGCTGATCGAGCCGACTTGAAATAACGTGTCGGGCGTCACGCGCAGCGGATGCTCGACACTGGTCACGCCGAATCCGGCGCTGTATTCCTTGCCCTTATGCCATACGCCCAAGGCCACGCCCGGCACGCGCAGGCGTTTCATATCTTTGACGATCTTCGCGCTTAGTTTTGAAAATTTGTTTTCCATTATTCTCCATCGCCTTCAAGCCACGTGGACATGTATTCAGGCTTTTCCAGTTCAACGGCTTGCTTTGTTAAATTTAATGGATGGAACGTATCCACCATGACTGCAAGTTCTTTTGTTTCCACTTTGCCGATGCTTGCTTCTGTCATGCCGGGCTGCGGGCCGTGCGGCAGCCCAAACGGATGCAGGCTGATGTCGCAGCGATCAATGCCTTTGCGGCTCATAAAGTTTCCTTCGGCGTAATATAAAACTTCATCCGATTGAATGTTGGAGTGATTATACGGCGCGGGGATTCCATCGGGATGATAATCAAACAGGCGCGGGACGAATGAACAGACCACGAAGTTATGCGCGTCGAAGGTTTGATGAATCGGCGGCGGCATGTGTAATCGCCCTGTGATCGGTTCAAAATCCTCGATATTAAATATCCACGGATAAAGATACCCGTCCCAGCCGATCACATCCAGCGGATGATGATCGAGCACGTGGCGGGATAATCTATCGCGCACTTTCACGCGGACTTCAAATTCCCCCCGCTCGGTATGCGTTTCCAATTCTTCCGGCACACGGATATCGCGCTCGCAATATGGCGCGTGCTCCAGCAGTTGGCCGTAGTTATTGCGGTATCTTTTTGGCGGCTCGATCTGCGATGGATTTTCAATCGTGAAGAAACGCGCTTCACCATCGAGTTGCATCTGCCACGTCACGCCAAACGGAATGACGATGTAATCGCCTTTATGAAAAGGTAAATTTCCAAATTGACTCTTGAGCACGCCGCTGCCTTCATGCACGAACCATGTTTCATAAGCCTGCGAATTGCGATAAAAATAATCCATGCTTTGGCTGGCGCGTGACACACCGAGGATGACGTCGTTATTTCCCAGCAGCGGAACCCGCGCAGAGAGCGGATCAGTTCCCAGCGGCGCTTCCATTGTTTTGAATGCGCGATGGCGAATTGCGCCGAAGTCAACATATTCCGGTTTTGCCGAACCGAGGTCTTCAAGTGTTTTAACGCGCGGCGGCAGAAAATGATGATAAAGAATGGATTGAATGGAAGAAAAGCCTTCCAACCCCATCACTTCTTCGCGGTAAAGTTTGCCGTCTTCTTTTTTAAATTGAGTATGTCGCTTATGAGGAATACTGCCGAGCTTATGATAAAAGGGCATGAGGTTCTCCTTAAATTATTTTAGTCTTCCAACTTAATTGGCAGAAAAAACTAAACACAAAGGGCACGAAGTACACAAAGTCTTTTCCTTTGTGACCTTTGTGTACTTCGTGTTAAAGATTTTCCTGTTTTCTTCCAACCGTATTCTGCAAAATTCCAATTCGCTCGATCTCCAATTCCACAACATCACCTTCCGCGAGCCATGGACCTTGCGTCTTGGTCAACTCTAACAAACATCCTGTGCCGACCGTGCCTGAGCCGATCACGTCGCCGGGCATTAACTCAACATTGTCGGAGGCTCTCGCGATGATCTCGCCAAATGACCAGAAGATATCCTTGAAATTGGCGCGTGATTTTTCCACGCCGTTGATTCTTGCGGACATTTCCAAATCATATACGCCGGGTCGATTTGTTTGCCGATCCGCGATGGATTCATGTGTGATGATGACAGGCCCTAAACTCGAAGCGAAATCTTTTCCTTTTGCGGGTCCAAGCCCGACCTTCATCTCTTCGCGTTGAATATCGCGCGCCGACCAATCATTGAAGATGGTGTAACCGAAAATATGATTCGGCGCATCTGCGGCTTTGATGTCGTGTCCGCGCTTGCCGATGATGACCGCGATCTCCAACTCATAATCGAGCTGCGCTGTGTAATGGGGGTAGGGAATCAAATCCTCGGGGCCGAAAATGCTGCGCGGATTGGTGAAATAGAAAACCGGGAACTTATACCACTCTTCCGGCACTTCACGTCCACGGTTTTGATTCGCGGTCTTGACATGCTGCTCAAATGCATAAGCATCGCGCAGGGTTGCGGGTTGCAGCGGCGCGTGGAATTTCACCTCATCCAGCGCAAACGAATCTTTTGAAGCGCGGCTGGCGGCTTCTTCCGCGCCGGCTTCGATCACGGCGCGCATATCCGTGAACGGCAAAATATGAACCCTGCCATTCGCGATCAATGCCGGCTGGCGCGAAACTTGAGACGTGCTAACGGTAGCAAATTGTTTACTGTTCACTGATTACTGCTCACTGTCGTTATAAATTTCCGCGCTTTTCCTGTTCGAGCTCAAGTGATTCAAACAAGGCTTTAAAATTGCCTTTGCCAAATCCTTGCGCGCCATGTCGTTGAATGATCTCAATGAACATGGTCGGGCGGTCTTGAATGGGACGTGTGAAAATTTGCAGCAAATAACCTTCGTCGTCCTTGTCTACGAGGATGCCGAGTTCTTTGATGGTCTCATAACTTTCTTTGATTTTGCCCACGCGCTCGGGCAGCATTTCATAATAGGTGTCCGGCACGCGCAAAAATTCAACGCCGTTCTTGCGGAGTTGGGTAATCGTTTCAATGATGTCGCCCGTGATGATCGCGAGATGCTGCGCGCCGGGGCTGAGATAATAATCGAGATATTCCTCGATCTGGCTTTTGCGCTTGCCTTCCGCAGGCTCATTGATCGGGAACTTGACGCGCCCATTTCCGTTTTGCATGACCTTCGACATCAGCGCGGAATACTCGGTTGAAATATCCTTATCATCGAAGTGCATCAATTGGCGGAAACCCATCACCTGATGATAAAAATTTACCCATTGGTTCATCTTGCCGAGCTGCACATTTCCCACAATATGATCTATCGCGGCAAGCCCCGTCGATTCTGTTTCTTTATCTTTGATCGGCCTGTAGGTTGGCGCAAACACGCCTTTGTAATCGGCACGATCCACAAAGACATGCAGCGTCTCACCGTAGGTGTAAATTGCAGATGTGCGGTAAATGCCATGGTCATCCTTTTCTTCGCGCGGAGCCCACGCGGATTTTCCGCCGCGCGACGTGGTGGCTTGCCATGCTTTTTCAACGTCATCCACTTCCATCGCGATGACTTTCACGCCGTCGCCATGCACCATGTGATGCGCGGCAAGCGGGCTGGATGGACTATAAGGCGCGGAGACAACCAAGCGCGCCTGTCCCGATTCCAACACGTAGGATGCAAATTCGCGGTTGCCTGTTTCAAGCCCCGAATATGCGATAGGTTTGAAGCCGAACGCCTTCCACCAGTAATACATGGCGTGCTTGGCGTTGCCCACATAAAAGTGGACATGATCAATGGATTTGATTTGCAGGAAGTCTGCTTCTTCGGTCATTAAACGGGATTCGTCTTTTGTATTTGTGGTCATTATTATTCTCCTTTGGTAGATAGGATTTTACGACATTGCGAATTGAATGGCAATAAAAAAATAAAATAAAAACGCCGCGATACCAGCGGCGTTTTTACAATGCGGATGATTTACATAACCACTACGTAGGTGTTGGGTCCCTTTAATTTCGACTGCTTCAGCCCCTCCTCTATTTTTTGAATGAGTTCCACGCCTGAGAGTGTGGATCCTCCGCCGTGCGAGGTTGCTCCGATGTGGAGCGAATATGCAATCGAATATCCATTGGGGGTGTCGAATTTATTTTTATAAACAGACAGCAGTCTTTCACATACGGCGCGCGTGCCGGCTTCATTCGTGGTGGGGAGCATTATCCTGAACACGTTTTTTGTTTTCGAAGGGATATCCACCGAGCGGAGATGATGATTAAGCGTGGACATAAAAATTGCGGGCGCGGCAATCAGCGCCTCTTCGTTCGAGACCACGGGCTTCATCTCCATCTCAATCAGCGCGACAGGAGATGGATATCTCCGCGCGCGGTTGATCTCATATTCGAATAGGACCTGAAAGACATCGCTGGTGTAAATGCCTTCATTATGTGCATCCATTTTTTTCATGATTTATTCTCCGCTTCTTTTATTTTATAGATCATTTCTCTACCGTACACACAAACCCTAAAGGTCTGTTTTCCCTTCATAAATTCTCGATTAACAAGAAAGACCTTTAGGGTTTTTTATGAGGGAAATGTACGGTAGCAAATAGATCATAACACTTTCCTGTTCGTTGGGATCATTGCGGGCAACGACTGCGATCACTTCTTCTGTGCTGCTCAAATTTATCGGTTGATGCGGCACAGCAGGACTTTAGCCCGCCGAATCCGTGTTGAGTATAACAACTTTCCAGTATCTCAAAACATTCATCATTGCTTATTTTTTTATCCTTCGCCGCTTTCAATAACCCTGCAAACAGCAGATGTAACTTCACCAAGCACAATAAAAAAAGGACTGGCAAACTCAATTGCCAGTCCTCTTTATCATCTTAAATTTCTATCGCATCAAACTCACTCCATCAAACCAGACCGTGCCGCTGGATTTTGCGTAGGTGAATTTGATCACCACTTTGTTATACGCTGAAGTAGCATTGAATGTGGCTGTCTTCTTTTTGAAGGTTGAATACGTGCCGTTTGCACAGGCGACTGTTTTGGTTAGATTCGCGCTCAAACCGTTGTAAAGAATTACCTGCGCTTTACAAGTTCCCGCAAACGGGATGAACGCGCCCTTTGCCCAGAAGGAGAAAGTGAACGTGTCGCCGCTGTTTCCCGCAAGGCTGAGGTTTTGCGTCAACGTTTTGGTTTTGCCGAACGCTCCCGCAATTTTCACAGAGGCAGTACCCTCTTTTTTATATTGTGTATTTTTGCCATCTGTCGAAGCAAAAGCCGAATTCTTCGCCCAGTTGGTGGGAACCTTGGATGTGCCTGTATAAGTATTAAATCCGCCGTTCTTTGCGCGTTGAGTAACAACAGGAGGCGGCTGGGTCGCGGCAATCGTTACGGTGTAATCTTCCGTTTCACCGTATCCGCTCGCAGCGCATGGGGCGGGCACGGGGAAGCCGAAGCCGGTATATCTCAACATGGTTCTCATGCGTGTTGCGCCCAACAGGGCGGTATTCGGGACGGACAGATTCCCCGAAAATACATGGGCTCCGCTGAAAGTGGAACTGCCAAGGTCTAATTCTTCCCCGGCATCTGCAAAGTCCTTATCCTGATTGAAATCCACCCAGACTTTTACATGTTCCAAACTTGTGAAAACGGGGGAGGATCCAGTTACTTGAACAGGATAGGATGTTCCCAGGGCGAGCGTGGCAAAGTTGAAGCCCATGCGGTTTTCGTATCCGCCCGCTCCAGCGTTGGATGTTTGATCGCCGCCATTCAGTTGCGCGCGGCTGATATATTCATCCACTGGGTTGCCAGAGGAAGCGCAATAGGTGTTGATGGCGAAGTTGGCGGTGACGCTGATATTTGCGGTGACGTTGGTGTCGGTTCTCGAAGCGGTCAAGACACCATCGCTCCAATCGACAAAGTGATAGCCTGTATCTGGTACGGCGGTGACTGCCGTACCATCTGCGCCGTGAATCACGGTCTGGGGAGACGTGCCGGTAATCAAGCCATTCGCCCCAGACGTGTAGGTCAGGGTGTAGGTGGCGATCGCCGGCGCTGTGATGGTTACTTGAAAGCCATAAGTTGTTTCAGCGATCACTGCAACAGAAATTCCATTGGGCTCATCGGAGAAAGTTTCTCCTACAACCCACATTGCGCCGGCGTCGCTTGTGTTGCCATCGGCTGGCAAGTCTAAGTCCATTACATGCGCGGGCTCAGCGCGAATATCCACTTCGTGGATGATGACCGCTTTGCCGGGCAGCGGCGCATCATAACCGGTTTGATCTCTGACTTCCACGGTATAGAAATGGGTGCTGGATCCGCCAA
>VFKN01000126.1 GCA_009885525.1 Anaerolineaceae bacterium
AACAGATCCCACCCATGTCCCTTTTGGTGACAAAGCGCGCTCGTGAACTCAACCTCAGTTGCTCGTGGGGCTGAGTGACTCTCCCCTAATTTTTGAGATGATACAAAAATAGCGGCAAAAAAAGACCCAACCAACAGTTGAGTCTTTTTACTGGTTTACCTGTTTACTTTTTTACTTCCCTACTCATCACTTCTTCCCGAAATAAATTCCTCGACCTTATCGCGGCAAATATCATCGCGGAATTGTTTGGGCGGAGTCTTGAAGAAATACGAGGATGGACCCACAATGGGACCCGCGAGTTCGCGATCCAATGCGATTTTTGCGCAGCGCACCGCGTCGATCATCACGCCCGCAGAGTTGGGGCTGTCCCAGACTTCGAGTTTCAACTCGAGGTTAAGCGGCACGTTGCCAAAGGTGGTGCCTTCCATGCGAATGTAACACCACTTGCGGTCGGTCAGCCAGGGGACATGATCGCTGGGTCCAACGTGGACGTTATCCTTGCCCATATCATAAGGGATCATGCTGGTGACCGCGTTGGTCTTGGAGATTTTCTTGCTCTCCAAGCGTTCGCGTTCGAGCATGTTGAGGAAGTCTGTATTGCCGCCGAAGTTGAGCTGGTAGGTGCGGTCAATTTTGACACCGCGATCTACGAACAGACTGGTGATCACCCGGTGGAGGATGGTCGCGCCGACCTGGGATTTAATGTCATCTCCGAGGATGGGAAGTCCCGCGTCGAGAAATCGCTTGCCCCAATATTCGGATGACGCGATAAAGACCGGAATGGCATTCACGAACGCGCAGCCGGCTTCGAGCGCCTGCTCCACATACCATTTGGTGGCCATCTCGGAACCGACAGGCAGGAAGTTGATGATGACGTCGGTCTTTGTTTCCTTGAGCAGTTTAACAATATCCGCTGTGGGGCCGGGCGCTTTGGTGATGATCTCGCTCAAATATTTGCCGAGGCCGTCATGCGTCATGCCGCGCACAACCGGCACGTTGAGATGGGGAACATCCGAAAACTTGAAGGTGTTATTGGGTTCAGCAAAGATGGCTTCGGAAAGGTCTTTGCCGACCTTGTTAATATTCACGTCAATGCCGATGGTGAATTCAATATCACCCACGTGATATTCACCGAGCTGTGTGTGCATGATGCCGGGGATGGCCTCATCCGCTTTGGCGTTTTTATAAAACTGCACACCCTGCACAAGTGACGAGGCACAATTGCCCACGCCGATGATGGCGACACGCACTTTTTTATTTGCCACTTTATTTGCCACGTTTTTTCTCCTTGAAAAAAACTTTTTTATCCACAGATTACGCGGATTTTCGCAGATTTTAAAATCCGCGTAATCTGTGGATTATTTCCGATTGTTTATCGATCCAGTTGCATTTTGATCTTATAGCGTTTCAATGCGCGCCAGCCGA
Organism: Anaerolineaceae bacterium; assembly: GCA_009885525.1. Classification (GTDB taxonomy): domain Bacteria; phylum Chloroflexota; class Anaerolineae; order Anaerolineales; family Villigracilaceae; genus Villigracilis. The sequence goes on from VFKN01000126.1 coordinate 1,426, forward strand.
CGAGCATTTTTTCCTTCTCATCCCACAAGCGGAAGTATAACGATTTCAAACTATCACGGAATGTAATCGGCTCGATCTGGAACATGGGATTTTCCTTATGACACTGTTCGAGCTTGTAATTGGGAATCTTAGGGCTGAGGTGATGGATATGATGAAAACCAATATTGCCCGTGAACCACTGTAAAACTTTGGGAAGTTTATAGAACGAGCTGCCATCCATGCCGGCTTTGAAAAACTCCCAATCTTTGTGGCGCTCCCAATAGGTCGGCTCAAAGTTGTGCTGCACATAGAACAGCCACACGCCCGCGCCGCAAGCCATAAGCAAAATTGGCAACTCGATCAAAAGATAGGCCTGCCAGCCGATGTGGTAAATCGTCCAGCCGACAAAACCGAAGAGGGCGATATTCGTCCAAATCACACTGTTGCGTTCACGCTTGCCAGAGTTTGAAGTCCAGAAGCGATGTGAGAGCACAAAAACAATTGTCGCGCCAATCGTGAACAGGATCAGCGGATTGCGCATAATGCGATATCCGGCCTTTTTGTACCACGGCGCGGCGAGATATTCCTCCACCGTCATGGTGTACACATCGCCGATTCCGCGCCGGTCCAGGTCTCCTGCGGTGGCGTGATGAATCGCGTGGGAGTGTTTCCACTCGAAGTATGGAGTCCAAACCGCGGCTCCGATCATCAATCCCAAACGGTCGTTGGCAAGCGGTGTGTTGAAGAACGAGCCGTGGCAGCAATCATGAAAGATGATGAACATCCTGACCATAAATCCTGCTGTAGGAATCGCAAGCAGAAGCGTCAGCCAGTATCCCACTTCAAGGCTGCGGTACATCAGGTACCACAAGACAAAGAAGGGAATTACGGAATTAAAGACCTGCCACAAACTGCGCCATGTTTCTGGATAAGCATATTTAGAAACAATGGATTGCCATTTTATTTTTCCAATACTCATCTTAATCTCCATTTCTTAAAACGAATACAACCTTTTTAAAGCAAAGTATAAAATGTCACGAAGGGAAAGTTTACGAACTTAATCCCAACCCCCAAAGTCACTTCATGTTGATCTTACACATAGATAGACGGGATTGATTTACTTAATCATACTCTTATATTCCAGGTAGGCAGTGACACCGTTGATCCAATTTTGCAAACCATCCACGCGGATGGAAGGTTCTTCACAGCTGCTGAAGACTCCGCCGCCAAAATTTTGGATCACTTTCGCAGAAATATCCCAGCCGCAATTATTATTCGGCAATTGCCGCGCCTGCACAAAGGTGATGAATGTGCGAATTTCAGAGTCCAACCATTTATGTTTTTCTTTTGAAAGGTAAAACGTCTGAGCCAATGCAGAAAGCGCTTCGATTTTAGTAGCGGTGGACGTGCTGGTATTTTTGGGATTAAGCGAACGGACTTCGCCCGCGATGATCGTATCCGCGATTTTTTTTGCGTAGGAAATATCGGTTTTGGAAAGAGGCTGCGCCTGCGCTAATTTACTCAACGCATAACTGTGCCAATGATCTTCGGTGACGCCCAGCGTGACCATGTACGCATTCACTTCATGCGCCTGCTTCAACCAAAAATCATTACCGGTCATTTCGTACAGTTCCACAAGCGCAAGCAAACTTTGACCGGGGAAATAGGAAACGAAGTAGTCAGGGTCAACCGCGCCGCCGATATGCGGGTCATAAGCGTGATAAAAACCGCCCTCCGGTTTTCGCAGGGACAGGATGAAATAGCCCATGTCAACTGCGCTATTAAGCAGGTTTTGATCTTCAAGAAAAAAATCACCGCTGGCTTGCCAGCGCTTGTAGATCGCATCAACCATCAAGGCTGCGCCGCCCAATTGGCAGGTGCCTTCAGCGTAAAAACATGTACCTTTAAATTTTTTCGAGTCGGAAACAAGCAATTGCAAATAATGATTCAACGCAAGATCGCCTGCGCTGCAATATTTTAAATCTTTCGAAACTCTACACACAGTATAAAGCGCGCCCGTTCCGCCCATTAAACGGACATGCACCGGAGAGTAAGCCCTCTCACTCGTCAAAAAATCCACTTGATAGGAAAGCTCGCCGTTGGGAAGTTGCTGCCGCACAAGATATTCTCCCGCTGCAATAATATTATCTTTTAGCGGGCTGTCAACAATTGGAATATTTTTTGGGGTACGCGCAGGGGTTAACGTGGGTGTTGGGGAAACATGCACAGTCGCTGTTACCGAAACAGATACAGGAACATTAGTTCTATTTTTATTGGCGAAAAATAATACGCCCGCCAAAATAATCAGACCGCCAAATGCGAACAAATATTTTTTAGTCGTTGCGGACATGCATCCCCTTTCGGGCATCCGATAATTCCCTCAAGGATAATTCTGCCAGCGAGGAAACCGTCAGGTCACCTGCTACGCCCATTTTCAGAGTCAGTGGATTTGGAACCGCCACCACGAAAATATTCGCGCGCTGAGCGGCCAAGACGCCATTGGGAGAATCCTCGAACACGATCGCCGCATCGTGCTTGACATCGAGTCGTTCCAGTGTTTTCAAATAAATATCCGGGTTGGGTTTTGTTCTGCCTGGCGCAACATCGTCCGCGCAGATGATGTCATCAAAATGGTGGAAAATTCCCAAACGCTTCGCGTGCGCATCGACCCATGAATGCGGCGAGCTCGAGCCGATGGCGACTTTCAATCCAGCACGTTTTGCTTCTTCGATGATTTCGATCACACCGGGTAAAACAGGGCTGGCATGGATGATGGCATCTGACTCCTGGCGGTAGCGAAACCTCAGCGCCGCAGGATCAGATTTGCCCGAAGTGAGTCGCGTGAGATTTTCGGCAGGATCAAAATTCGAGAGGCCGTATCCACCGACGGTCTTTTTCCATTCTTCAACCGGCAACTCAAATCCGTGGTCGCTGTAAATGGATTGCCAGACCAATACCTCGGGTGTTTCGGTATCGAGGATCAATCCGTCAAAATCAAAAATTAATGCTTTTAGCATTATGGAAACCGCCTGACAAAATCGGCGATGGCTTCCCACATTTTGATGTCCTTGGCGCCTGCTGCTAAAATATCATCCAACATGCTGCCGAGGATGTTTTTCATTATCACATATTCACGCTGCGCATCCGCGACCGTATAAAAGAAACGCGTATGGTCGATCCAGCCGTAAATGTAACAGGAAACGGAAATAAAAGTTTTACCTTGCTTCAACGTCACACGGCCGCCGCGCGTATGTTGTTCATCGCGCAGGATCACGCCGCCCTCGGCGCTTACTTTCCCTATGCTGTTACCATTATCGTAGGCCACCCAATTACTCATCTGTTTTCATCCTGCTCACTTGCGAAGTCTGCACGCTTACATTTGTAGGCACAGTGCGCACAGGCTGGCCCGCTTTCACTAAACGAGTCAAATGTTTCACCATTACAGCCTGGCGCGGCAACGCTTGCGCGCCGAGGTCTTCCAATACCGGCTCAAGCCATGTTTGGTAAGAACGCACGCATAAATATACTTTTCGTCCGCGACGGTCGGGCAGGTTTGCCACAAGCGCAGAGATCTTTTCACTGACATCCTGTTCATGAGGATGAATGAATGGCGTCAGGACAATGCCATACATGCCGGCAGACAAGCTGGCATAACACTTCAAATTCTCGGCATGAACAAAACCGATTGGACGGCTCGGCGCCGGTTCGATCGGATGAAGCAATGGCGGAACAATTTGATAATGCAAATTATTTACCGCCGGTAGATCAATGGATTGAGTTCTTCTCCATCCCAATTCGACGCGCTCGTTTTCTGAATGCGAATTTGATTCGGTTTTCTCGATGAGACTCACATCCCAAAGTCTTTGCCATGCATATACGGAGAATCCCGCGACGCGCAAGGCTGGGAATACTTCGCTGGTTTCATCCACCTCAGCCAAAACGTGAAAGGCATTCCACTCGCCGGCTTGCACAGAGAGATGGTCGATCAACGCAGGCAGTTGACTATGATCCAGATGCGAGGACGGCGCAAGATATAACAACTTGGCAAAGGAATCTCCACGCGTATGGATGACTCCGCCGAGCAAAGCAGACTCGCCGCCGTTCGCAATCGCCGCGTATAAATGCCGCGCCGGATTAACGTACGCCAGAAGTCCTGCCGCGCCAAGAGGACCTCCACGCGTGAGGGCACGCGTGCTATCGAGAGTCAATACATCGTTGCGATAGCGCGCGATCACGGGAAGATCAAGAAGGTCAAGGGAACGGATGGTCATAGGGGCAGGTTTAAGGTTGAAAGGTTACAAGTTACAGGTTTAACTTTCAACCTTAAACTTGCAACTTGTAACCCATCATTTTGCTAAAGAAACAAAGTATTCGTGAAAGCGCATGTCGCCTGTCAACTCAGGATGGAAAGAGGTCGCAAGTAAACGACCTTCCTGTGCGGCGACAATGCGTCCATCTTCAAGCGCACAAAGGACTTTTGCATTTCCATGCACAGATTCGATGATCGGCGCACGAATAAAAACTGCGTGATAGGGATATTCAGTACCGGTTGCTTTCATCAGTTCATCGATTTCAAGATCGGTTTCAAACGAATCGACCTGGCGGCCAAACGCATTACGCTGCACTTTGATATCCATCAAACCGAGCAGTGGTTGGTCGCGTCCGATATCTTTTGAAAGAAAGATCGCGCCTGCACACGTTCCCCAAATCGCGTGCGACTTGCCAAATTGCTGTAACGGTTCCATCAATCCATACGCAACCGCGAGTTTACCCATCGTGGTGGATTCGCCGCCAGGAATGATCAGCCCATCCAATCCATCGAGGTTTTTTGGAAGACGAACTTCCGCGGTCTCCACACCGATTTTTTTCAACATGGAGATGTGCTCAGAGAAGTCGCCTTGTAATGCTAAAACGCCAATTTTCATAGTGAGAGAGTAGAGAGCAGAGAATAGAAATTGAATTCTATTCTCTACTCTCAGATTATCTTCTTTACCAACCTCGTACCGCGAGTCTTTCGCCATCGGGCATTTGCGCGGTATTGCGTCCGACCATTGCTTCACCGAGATTCTTGCTGACTTCTGCGAGAATGGATGCATCCTGATAATGTGTAACGGATTTGACAATCGCGGCAGCGCGCTTAGCGGGATCTCCGCTCTTGAATATACCCGAACCAACGAAGACACCATCCACGCCGAGTTGCATCATCAACGCAGCATCCGCGGGAGTTGCGACTCCGCCCGCTGCGAAGTTGACAACGGGCATGCGCCCGAGTGTTTTTGTCTCTTTGACAAGTTCATACGGCGCGCCATTATTCTTGGCAAAAGCCATGAGCTCTTCATCGCCCATCGTTTGCAGTTGACGAATCGAACCCATCACACTGCGCGCATGACGGACAGCCTCAACAACATCGCCAGTGCCAGCTTCGCCCTTGGTACGCATCATTGCGGCGCCTTCACCAATGCGGCGCATTGCTTCGCCGATATTGCGGCACCCGCAAACAAACGGCACCTTGAAGTTGTGCTTCAAAATGTGATGTTCTTCATCGGCGGGGGTGAGCACTTCGGATTCATCAATGTAATCCACGCCGAGTGATTCTAAAATTTGCGCTTCCACAAAATGACCAATACGACACTTCGCCATCACCGGGATGCTAACCGCATCCATGATCTTCAAGATCATCTCGGGGTCAGACATCCGCGCCACGCCGCCATCCGCGCGGATATCGGCAGGGACGCGCTCCAGCGCCATCACTGCACACGCGCCGGCCTCTTCTGCAATGCGGGCTTGCTCGGCATTCACCACATCCATGATGACGCCGCCTTTTAACATTTGGGCTAAACCTTTTTTCTCAGTCCATGTACCAGTTTTTGATTCCATTTCATTTACTCCTTAAGTAGAATGCGAACAAATTCTACCATGCCGATTATCTTAAAATTATAAGAGGAGAGTAAGCGGATGATGCCCGCCCAGTGCACCCTGCTTGACAAAAGCGTCTGTCTGGAATACAACTAAGTCAATCATACAATTATTACAATTTACAGGAAGGTGTTATGACAAAGAAACTTAATCTACATCTTGATTTCCGTTCAGGACTACCCATTTATACACAAATCGTAAATCAGGCACAAAGCCAACTTCTACAAGGCTCATTGAAAGTCGGAGAGCAGTTACCTACCATCCGCGCACTTGCAGATGAGATTGGCGTGAATTTCAACACCGTTGCACGCGCATATCGTATATTAGATAAAGCCCGAATCATCTCCACCCAACAAGGACGCGGAACTTACATAACAGAGATTCCATCGGCAAAGATCAAGGCGCAATTGCGGCACGAAGTATTGGAAATACTGGCTAAAAGGTTTGTTACCGAAGCCCTGCATCTCGGTTTTTCCAAACAGCAAATCGCACTTGTCATCAAAGACAAACTGAAATGGACTTCTTGATTGTTATAACGATCAGGACGAAAAAGCCCAGTCCCCGTAAAGATAAAATCGTTGTTTCACGTGAAACAACTTTGATAAGGAGAAAAAAATGAGTACAAAAAACACAATCGTCATTACGCTGATATTGATCGCGGCGGCCATACTTGCGGGCATGTTACTTTGGAATCAACTCCCGGAACAAATGGCATCACATTGGAACGCCAACGATGAAGTCGACGGAACCATGTCCAAACTTTGGGGCGTGATGTTTATGCCGCTTATTACTACGGGAACGTTCGCGCTGTTTCTGGTTATCCCATTCATGGATCCGCTTAAGGCGAATATTGCACAGTTCCGCGAAACGTTTAATCTGTTCCTTATATTCATCACGGTCTTCATGTTATATATTCACGGACTGACGCTTGCATGGAGTCTCGGCTATCAAAACTTCAAGATGGGTTCGGCTATGCTTCCACTAATGGGATTGCTATTCATATTCATCGGGTATATGCTGCGGAAAGCCAAGCGCAACTTCTTCATCGGCATCCGTACGCCGTGGACATTATCCAGCGATTTCGTGTGGGATAAGACACATCAACTCGGTTCGGTCTTATTCATGGCATCGGGCGCGCTCACCATCCTCGGCGGGCTCATCGGCGGCATGACGGCATTCTGGCTGATGTTCGTTCCGCTGATCGGTTCGTCATTATTCCTTGTGATCTATTCGTATGTGTTGTATCGGCAGGAAACAAAGTCGTAAGCGTTTCACGTGAAACACTTGCGCCGGTTACGTTCTTAATGTAAATGTCAACCACTCATTGATAAAAACTGCATCTGTAATGGCTTCTGTTAAAAGTAACTCGCTCATGTCGTGAACATTTGAGTGTTGCTGTAGATCGAAAAAAGAGGATAAACCACGCTTTCGGCGTGGTTTACATAAGAATAATAACTGGAGGAAAAATGATCGAACGTAAATCTTTAACCTGGTTTCTGGCAATCACATTCATCTTCTCGTGGATACTGTTCCTTGTTCCACTAACATTCACGAAGATGGACGCGATCCAAAAGCAATTGACAACGCAAGGTTTATGGGCAATTGCGATGTGGGGTCCGGGCATTGCCGCAATCATCACAACCTTGTTCGTTGATAAAAAATCTTTCAGCAGTTTGCGATTGAATACATTGGGAGCAAAACGCTTTTATCTTTGGGCGTGGATTTTACCAATTGCATTGGTCATCATCGGCGGAGCGTTGACATTGCTCTTCGGCGCTGCCAAACTGGATTTGAACTTCACCATGATCCGCGATGCGATGGCATCCGCGCCGAAAGAAATTGACGCGCCGTTGTGGATCATCGTTGGCGCACAAGTTATATTTGCAATTACACTTGCGCCATTCATCAATTTAATATTTGCGCTCGGAGAAGAATTAGGCTGGCGTGGATATTTACTTCCAAAGTTGATGCCGCTTGGTCAATGGAACGCGATCAGCACCAGCGGAGTCATCTGGGGATTTTGGCATGCGCCAGCGATCGTACAAGGACACAACTATCCCGGCTATCCGATCCTCGGCATTTTTATGATGATTGTGTTTTGTGTTTTGCTTGGAACGATTCTTTCATGGTTAACATTGAATACAAAAAGTCCGTGGGTTGCAGCATTAGCGCATGGCTCAATTAATGCCGTTGCTGGATTGCCTATATTATTTTTTCAACCGGGATTCAACATGGCGATTGGTGGAACACTTGCAGCGCCAATTGGATGGATCGGTATGATTATTTTTATCGCATGGCTCGTGCGAACAAAAAGACTCCCCGTGCAAAATCAAATCGAGGGTGAGTTACCAATCTTGCCCGAAGGATGAAGCGGGGATTTAATTAGAACAAATGTTCTTATCACCAAGATCAAAAAATCCGCTGACAAATCTGCCGGCGGATTTCGCATCCTAATCTCTATTCACTAATGACTGATCTCTGCTCTTTTATCCCAAATGCATCGGCATGATGACGTGCAAGAAATCATCATCACCTACTGGACGTATCACACCGGGCGCATTTGCAGCGGATGTTTCCAGTGCAACATTCGGAGTCTTGATGATCTCCAATGCTTCGCGCAAAAACTTCACATTGAATGCGATCAACACGCCGCTGCCGTCCACAGTGGCCTCGACGATGGTTTCACTTTTGCCGGTCTCTTCAGAGGTCGCGGAAATTTCAACTTCGCTCGGCTGCATTTCGCCGTTGGATTGTTTGATATCGAAACGCGCCACGTTCGAACCTTCACGCGCAAAAATCTCAGCCTGCTTGCAAGCCTTGAGCAGCGATGCGGTGGAAACCAGCGTGCGTGATTTGTAATTGCGTGGAATGATCTGCTGATAATCGGGGAACGTGCCGTCGATCAATTGCGAAACAACTTCCACATCTTTCACGCGGAAAATAACCTGACCGCGATTCTTCGGCACAGCCATATAAACCGGTTCAGCGGAGTCACTCGCCACACGCGCCAATTCATTCAACGCGCGCGCAGGAATAACCAAATTCAAAGAACGTGAGGATGCCTGCGAGAGTTGCGCCTTGCGCACTGAAAGACGGAAGCCGTCCGCGGCAGCCATGGTTAATTTATCTTTTTCGACGTTCATCAAAACGCCCATCAAGACCGGGCGCGACTCATCAGTCGAAGCGGCAAAAGCAACCTGCTGAATCATCTCTTTGAAATCGCCAACATTCAATTGAATGGCGCCTTCCATTTCAGGCACCGGAAGAGGCGGGAACTCTTGCGCGTCAATGCACTTGATGTCGTTGTTCGATGTGCCGCCTTTTACGTGCAGGCTTTGCGTTTTCACATCCAATGTCAACTGCACTTGATCACCGGGCAGCGTATTTACCAGATCAGAGAACGTGCGCGCAGGCACAGTCGTTGAACCTTCTTCGTCAATGCGCGCCGCGATCCAACAGGTAATGCCCAATTCAAGATTGGTCGCAGAAAGGCGCAAGCGACCTTCATCGCTCGCAATCAAAATGTTGGATAGGACGGGGAGTGTGCTGCGCGGCGAAACAGCGCGTGAGACAATACTCAAACCGCGTGCAAGATTTTCCTGAAGAACAGTTACTTTCATGGCGTTCGCCCTCGATTTCGGTAGGATTTTTGAAAAGTATATCATTAATGAGTGAGGAGCAAAACTTTTTCGGGCACAAAGCAGCAATTCTCAGTATGAATATGTCATTGCGAGGAGGGTGCTTTTCCCGACGAAGCAATCTCCTGTTTTGTCGAGGAGATTGCTTCGCAAAGTGCGCTCGCAATGACAT
>VFKN01000019.1 GCA_009885525.1 Anaerolineaceae bacterium
CCCGACTATTATCACGCACCCGAATTTCAACCGCTTCATTCTGGACCGTGAACTTGAGTGCGTTATCAAGCAGATTGTACAGGCTGAGGCCAAGCAGGTCGCGATCTCCCATCACAGGCGGCGGAGGCATGGGGACTTGCGTCACAAGTAAATTGATCTGGCGATCTTCGCGCCCAGGTGTGGAACGTACCACTTCAAGCAGTTCCTCAAGCAGTTCGGGAATATCCACAGACTCGCGTTCGAGCATGTTCTCTTCAAGTTCGGAGAGTTTGCGCAAGTCGCGCAGTAAATGAGCAAGCCGCTCCAGCACGCGTTGAATATTCGTCTCGGCTTTGCGGCGCGCATTCAATTCGGTTGCGGCTTGTAGATTTTCCAGCGAAGCCTGCAGACTCATCAGCGGATTTTTCAACTCGTGGTCAAGGCGGCGGATGAAGCGGCGATGTCCCTCTTCGTAATCGCGGATGGCGGCGTCAATTTCGGCGCGCGCTTTTCTCTCGCGGATAGAGTCTACTATCGCGAGGGCTTCAATCCAAAGCGTGACGAGCAGCCCAACTAAAAACAGAACAGCACCCAGCCCAAGCCGAAACGAGATGACAATTTCAGGCTTGACGAGCATTGGCAACAAAGTCAACGCGAGTGCGCCAAGAATGAGCGGAACAAATGGCAAAAGGAATTTGAATCGTTTCATGGAGCAGGCTTCACAGGCGCGATAAAGATATACCCCTCACCTGTCAGGGTCTGAATAAAACGCGGGGAAACGGCATCTTCATTAAGAGCACGGCGCAATTCATTGACGCGCGTGTCGACAGTGCGTGTGCCCGTAGGATATTCCCAATCCCACACGGCATGCAGCAACTCTTCACGGCTGACGGCTTCATCGGGATGGGTCATCAAATATTCGAGGACGGCAAATGCCTTGGGCGTGAGGTTGATGGATTCATCAGCGAGAAAAGCGCGCCGCGATTGGCGATCCAGTATGAGATCGAGTGAGGCGAGTCGCCGCGCGGAGGCAAGCGATTGCCCCACCGAGCGCGCGCGGCGCAGCACAGCATGGATGCGCGCCAATAATTCCTGTGAATGAAATGGCTTGTTGAGATAATCATCTGCGCCCTCTTCCAAAGCCGTGGCGCGCTCGGAGGCCTCCCCCACTTGGGTTAACAAAATAGTCGGAATCCAAATATTGGACTTGCGCATGCGCCGCAATGTTTCGCGCCCGTTCATGCGCGGCATCAACACATCCATCACGATCACATCGGGATGATGAGATTGAATTTTATTCAGCGCTTCCTCGCCATTGGAAGCCAGCAACACGCGAAAACCCGAACGCTCCAGCAGAGGCGCAAGGCTTTCAACGATCATCGGGTCGTCGTCCACAAGTAATAACGTAAGTTGACTTTCGCTCATAATGGAAAATTATACTTTGCTATTTCATGCATAAGAATTGTGCCATACGAAAACCTGTATATTTCTCTCTTAACGCGTTAACTGCTGCCGCTGAAAAAACGGCCTTTCCCGAATTAGCCTGATTAGACTTCAATCGCGGAGATGTAACACTTGAATCAATTGAAAGCCGATATCCAAAGGAGTGGAGATAATCCGATTGCCAGGTTATTAATTAGATTAACTTCGCCATTTGAATCTGGATTTTCAATCCCATTTACCGTCCATCCACGGTAAATGGTTTCTCCGTTCTCTTCTACCACCGTCCATCGGTGTTCTACTTTGTTTTCATCCTGACGGTGAGTTTGGATCCGGCGTATCTGTCGGTCTGGGTGTTTTTGTTGGAAGAGGAGTTTTAGTGCGGACGTGACAGTCACCTTAAAGGTGACTGTCACGTTGGGCGCAGGTGTCACAGTATTCGCGCATGAAGCCAGAAAGACGGATAAGAGCAGGAAGCAGGATATTCTTTTCATCGTTGTTCCTTTTTCAAGATCAAGGTGAAGGAATTCAAATTATTGTAGCAGATTGCTGCTTTCCTCGTTACGTTTTCAACGTGACCTACTTGCTGTAATTTTTGTTGATTTTGTGAAAAATTTGGGCTATACTTCCTTACATGAAGTTCATCTGGAATAAACGTAAAAATGAAGCCAACATCAAAAAACATGAACTTGATTTCGCCGACGCATGTAAGGTTTTTGAAGTGCCCATGCTGGTTAATTTGGATGAACGACACGAATACGGCGAAGACCGCTGGATTGGCATTGGTCTCATGGATGCCAGTCGCGCGGTAGTGATTGTGTTTACCGAACCGGAAGAAGATGTTGTTCGAGTGATTTCCATGAGAAAAGCAACAACAGAAGAGCGTGAAAACTATGAACAGGAATTCAAAAACCAATTTAGATCGCTTTGACGCGCTGACCGACGAAATGATTGACGTTTCCGATATCCCCCCGCTGACAAGTGAATTTTTCGCGTCTGCTAAATGGCGTATGCCTAAAAACAAGGTCAGGGTTGTCGTGGAACTGGAACCTGAGATCGCGGACTGGTACAAAGCGCAAGGCGAACGCTACCAGGATTTTCTGGCGGTTGCGTTACGCGCTTATGCAGAAGAACATCGGCGCGGTTAAAATTAGACATGCTTATTTACAGCCCCTAAAGGTTTTGGAAACCTTTAGGGGCTGTATCTTTTCTACACCGGCAATCCCAACTCGATCAACTTCTCTTTCGTTGGCACACCTTTCTCATCCCAGCCTCTTAACTTATAAAACTCCGGCAGCATCTTATCGAGTTCCACGACCATGCCCTTCGCGGGGCCATCGGGCAGCGGCTCGTGCAGCATACGGTGCGGAAGTGTATCCTCCGTAGAGCCGGCTTTCATCAGGAACATGCGCTCCAATGTATAAACGCGGTCAGCGGCGATCATCACTTCTTCGGGCGTGTAATTCGCACCGGTGGTGAGATTCATCATCTCGGTGACGCGCAGCGGCAGGATCATGCGGTCTTTATTGAACGCATAACGAATGGCAACGAAAACGCACAAGCCAGAAGAATCCATCAACGCGAAGGAATTTTCAAAGTGGCGCACGAGTTCGGGCTTGCCTTCGGTCGTCAGCGGATTTTCCTTGACCGGCACGCCGAAAACTTCTTCGTAAGCCACGTCACCTTCCATGTGTGATGCGCCCTTGTTCGATGTCGCATACAGCAAGCCCATACCCTGCGAGCCGCGCGGATCGTATCCGGGGAATTCCTGCTTGCGTGTGGTGACTGCAATTTCGGGGTGGCCATATTTTTCCGCGAGGCGATAACTGCCTTGCGCGAGTTCTTTTCCAAAGCCTTCGTTGTACGCCATCAACTTGATCATCGCAATCATCGCGTCGTGGTCGCCGAACTTGAGCGGCATCCCGATAATTTCTTCAGAGATATAACCTTTCTCATACATTTCCATCGCGGCGGCAATCGTCATGCCGGTCGTGATGGTATCCATGCCGTATTCATTGCACAAATAATTTGCCTTGACCAGCGCCGCGAGATTACTCACTCCGCAGCCAGTTCCCAAAGAGGAGATCGTTTCATATTCAGGACCTTCGCCCTTGCCCTTATACGGACCATCGGGAACTTCGGTCAAACGTCCGCACGAAAGCGGGCAGCGATAACATGGCGTGTGACGAATCAAATATTGATTCTTGAGCGCGTCGCCGTCGATCTTATCCACGTGCTCAAATGTGCCTTGCAAAAAATTACGCGTCGGCAAAATGCCGAGCGTGTTGGTCACCTGCGGCACATACGACGTGCCGTAAATGCGCATGTTCGAGCCCTTTTTCACATCCACGCCCACCTCTTTGGATGTGCTCACGCTCAAGTTGCGCATCCCTTCAGGGTTGTGCAAAGCGGGATTCTTATTTCCCATCGCAACCACCGCTTTGAGATTTTTACTGCCCATCACCGCGCCGACTCCAGAGCGAGCCGCCGCGCGATGTTTATCATTCATGATCGCCGCCATCAACGCGAGGTTCTCACCTGCGGGTCCAATACATGCGACTCTCGCTTCCTGAGATGTTTCACCCTTCAAGATATCCGTCGTCTCGTGTGTGTCCTTCCCCCAAAGATGCGCGGCGGGACGCAACTCGATTTGATCCTCGTTGACGAAGAGATACACCGGCTCGGGGGACTTGCCTTCGAAGATGTACATATCGAAGCCGGTGCGCTTCATCCACGTAGGAAACTCTCCGCCCGAGTTGGAATGCGCGAGCGCGCCCGTCAGCGGGGATTTGGTAATGACCATGTAGCGATTGCCCGTCGGCGCGGGAGTCGCGGTCAGCGGTCCGGTCGCGAAGATCAGCATATTCTCCGGCGAAAGCGCATCCGCCATGGGATCCATTTCCTTATACAGATAATGAATCGCCCATCCGCGCCCGCCGAGATAATCGCGGGCGATCTTCGGGTCTACATCTTCAGTTGTGATTTTCTTTGTGGTGAGATTTACGCGCAAAAGTTTGAGGTGCCAGCCATACATGGGAAACTCCTATAGGGAAAGGATGAATTGTGAAGGATGAAGGATGAAAAAAAAATTCCTTCGTGTACTTTGTGTCCTTCGTGTTTAAGAACTTATCCGCCAGCGATCGCGGAAAATGCGGTGACCATATCGCCTTCGACGAGCGGCGTGTTCATATCAACGGTGAGACCGTTTAGCACAATCACGCTGGTATCATCAAGGGGAATATCAAAACGCGAGATCGCATCGTAAACTGTTGTCCCGTTGGGAACGTCCAACTCGACCACGCCATTCTTTGCTTCGGGTGGAAGGGCTTCGCGATAATTAGCAATCAATTTAACGCGAATCATCATTTGTGGATTTTAGCATGAAAGGGTATAAAATAATCTCATGAAAAGACAAATCCCCTATCACGGCTGGTGTTTCGTATGCGGAAATGAAAACCCGCACGGTATTGGCATAACAATGTTCGTAGGCGATGACGGCGTGCTCACATCCGAGTTCACGTTAAACGAAGCGCACCAGGGCCCCCCTGGTCACGCGCATGGCGGCGCATCTGCGGCGATATTAGATGAGGCGATGGGATTGGTCGTTTGGGCGGCGGGGCACAAAGTTGCTGCGGTCAATTTGGAAATTAATTATCATAAGCCGCTTCCACTAAATCAACCGCTTACGCTTGAAACATACATTATAGAAATACACAAAAGAAAAATCTTCTCAACAGGTGAAATAAAATTAACAGATGGAACAATTGCAGTCAGCGGGCGCGGCATCTACGTGGTCGCGCCGGATTTGTTTAAGAATGTTGGATTGAAAGGAAAAGAGTCATGAAAACCATCGGGCTGATCGGCGGTATGAGTTGGGAATCTTCCATCGAGTATTATCGCATCATCAATGAAACTGCCAGGAAAAAATTGGGCGGCTTGCATTCCGCAAAGAGTTTGATGGTCACCGTCGATTTCGCCGAGATCGAAAAACTTCAACATGAAGACCGCTGGGACGAAGCCGCGCAAATCCTCGCCAAATGCGCGCAGGATTTGGAACGCGGCGGCGCGGATTTTATCGTGCTGTGCACCAACACCATGCACAAAGTCGCGGAGCAAATTATTGCAGGAACGAAAATCCCATTCCTGCACATTGCCGATGCCACAGCAGAAAAGATCACGGCGCAAGGAATCAAGAAGATCGGCTTGCTCGGCACGCGCTTCACAATGGAACATGATTTTTACAAAGGGCGTCTTATCCAAAATTTTGGGCTGGATGTTCTTACACCAAATGAGAAAGACCGCGAGATCGTCCATCGTGTGATTTACGAAGAACTGGTGCTGGGAAAAATCATCGACACTTCGCGGGAAGAATACAAGCGCATTATGGGCGCGCTCATCGAGCAGGGCGCAGAAGGAATCATCCTTGGCTGCACTGAAATTGAGTTGCTTATTAAGACAGAAGACAGCCGCGTTCCGCTTTTCCCCACGACTGCCATTCACGCCATTGCCGCTGTTGAAAAGGCGCTGCAGGAAGAATGAGATTTTTTTATTTACCGACCTTACACAATGTCGTTCTGAGCGAAGCGAAGAACCTCCACGATTATTTTAGAGACCCTTCGCTCCGCTCAGGGCGACATGCCCTAAAACGTGCAAAACTGCGTAAAGTGAGTTATTTACTTTTTCTCGCCAGCCTGTTGAGCGCGTGCGTTCTCACGCCAACCCCGCTGGCAACGAATACGATCTCCGCGCCGCACGCCATCACAGCGGAAGAAAATCTCTACGCGCCAGAACCCGCGGATGATCAACTCAATCGCGCAGAAGTGATTCTCACTTCCATTAATTTAATCGAGCGCACAGATCTTAATCCTGCGCGTGTTGAAATTGACTTCCTGGGTTCAATGCCAAGCGTGTGCAATGAATTACGCGTGGAAGTTAAAGCGCCGGACAATGAATATCAAATCCATATCGAAGCCTACAGCGTGAAAGACCCGAATATAAAATGCGAGAATGTCTTCCAGCAATTTGAGACGAATATCCTGCTTGGCGTATATTCGCCAGGCAGATACGCAATTTGGGTCAATAATAAATACATTGGGGATTTCGTTTCACTTTGATTATCTTCTCATAAACTGGCAGTATAATTTCTCTCTATGAATTTTCTAATTACCGGAGCCGCGGGATTCCTCGGCTCTTCTCTTGCCAATCAACTCGCCCGCGAAGGACATCAGGTGCGCGGGATTGACGATCTTTCCACGGGTGATCCGCAGGCGCTTGCGCCGGATGTCCACTTCACGCGCGGAGATGTGAACGACCGCCCAAAATTGTGGACGCTGCTTCAAGATGTGGACGTGGTCTATCATCTCGCTGCGCGCGTATCGGTGCAGGAATCGATTTTATATCCGCGCGACTATAACGCGATTAATGTCGGCGGCACGGTCGCGCTGATGGAAGCCATCCGCGACGTGGGTGTCAAGCGTGTGGTGCTGGCATCTTCGGGTGCGGTCTATGGCGACCTCGGCGAGCAGACGCTTGTGGAAAGCATCACGCCAAATCCACGCTCGCCGTATGCCGTCTCAAAACTCGCGGCGGAATATTATGTTAACACGATTGGCAGATTGTGGAATATTGAAACGGTCAGCCTGCGGATATTTAACGCGTACGGGCCGGGACAACATTTGCCGCCCTCGCATCCGCCTGTCGTCTCTCATTATTTGCGGCAAGCGCTGCGCGGCGGGACTCTCGTCGCCCACGGAGATGGCTCGCAAACCCGAGATTATATTTATGTAGATGATGTCATCAGCGCAATGGTCGCCGCATCCACTGCGCCGAATATCAACGGGCTGGTGATCAATGTCGGCTCGGGGGTTGAAACGTCCATAAAAAATCTGATCCGAATCGTTTTGGATATCACAGACAGCAAAGCCAATGTGGTTTATAACTCGCAAACCTCAGGCGGAGTCTCACGCATGAAAGCGGACTTGACTCTCGCGGCGGAGAAATTGCGTTTCACACCCTCGATCAAATTAGAAGATGGATTGAGGTTGACGATCAAGCGTGATGCGAGATTCAAATAAGTTTAAAAGTTGGAAGGTTGGAAAGTTTGCAGGTTTGAACCTTCCAACTTTCTAACTTTCAACTTTCCAATCCCTATGATCCTTCCCCAATCTTTTTATAATCGTCCTACGTTAACCGTTGCCCGTGAACTGCTTGGCGCGCGGCTGGTGCGGATTTTGGATGGGGTAAAATTGGCCGGCATCATCAGCGAGACGGAAGCGTACATCGGCGAAACTGATTTGGCTTGCCATGCAAAAGCGGGCTTGACCAAACGCACCGCGCCAATGTATGGAGAAGCGGGGCACGCGTTTGTTTATTTCACATACGGCAATCATTGGATGTTGAACGCGGTCACCGAGCGCGAAGGATTCCCGGCTGCGGTTTTGATCCGCGCGATTCAGCCCATCGAAGGAATTGCTGTTATGATGGAGAAACGCGGCGGGCGCGATACTTTGGGGCCCGGAAAATTAACGCAGGCGCTGGGAATCACCAAAGATGAGAACCAGATCCGCTTAACAGAGGCAAATTCGCGGTTATGGATCGAAGCGGGGCACTTTATCCCCAATAAAAACGTGACGATTACCCCGCGGGTGGGTTTAAATAAAACGCCAGAGCCGTGGCTTTCCAAGCCCTGGAGATTTTTGGTAAAAGACTATGTCATTGCGAGCCGTACTTTGGCGAAGCAATCTCCAACCAAATAGGAGATTGCTTCGTCGGGACGAACACCCCCTCGCAATGACAAATAATGAGGAGAATGATTATGGGCTTACTTGAAGGTAAAAATGCTTTAATTTTTGGTCTGGCAAATGATAAGTCGATTGCGTGGGGTATCGCGCAGGCTTTCAAGCGCGAAGGCGCAAATATCGGTATCAGCTATGCGGGTGAAATTCTTGAGCGCCGCGTGAAACCGCTGGCGGAACAATTGGATTGCAAATGGCTGGAAGAATGTGATGTGACCAAGGACGATCAGATCGCCGCGACAGCAGAAAGTGCCGCGAAGCATTTCGGCAAAATTGATATTCTTGTTCATTCGATTGCATTCGCAGGACGCGATGAATTAAATAAACCTTTTCATCAAACCACGCGTGAGGGATTTAGAAATGCGCTCGACATCAGTGTGTTTTCTTTTGTAGCATTGACCAATGCCTTTCAGTCGCACTTCAACCCCGGCGCTTCGGTGATGTGTTTGACCTATCACGGCTCGGTAAAAGTCGTGCCATATTACAACGTGATGGGCGTGGCAAAAGCCGCGCTGGAATCTTCGACCAGATATTTGGCATATGATCTCGGTCCGCAGAAAGTGCGCGTGAATGCAATCTCGGCGGGACCGATCCGCACTTTGGCGGCGGCGGGCGTGGGCGGTTTCCGCGATATGTATAAGCACTTCGCAGAAGTTGCTCCGCTGCGCGAAAATGTGACGATTGAGGATGTCGGCAACTCGGCGGTTTTTCTTGCTTCGGATATGTCATCGCATGTCACCGGCGAGGTTTTGTACGTGGATTCGGGCTTCAATATTATCGGCGTGCAAATGACCGAGGAAGATCGGAATAATAAGTAAGAAGTCGTAAAAGCAAAGATGGAAACAAGTAAACAGGTAGACATGTTTCCGTGTCTACCTGTTTACTTATATACTTGATTACTTACATAAGGTAAAATTATCTCATGTTCAAACGCAACTCCACGCCTACCGAAGCAACCCCGGCCGTACAGGCTGTTGAACGCATCACATCTGTGCTTGGCTCGGGCGTGATCTGGCACGGCTCGATCAACGGTTCGGGTGGTGTGCGTATTGAAGGCGCGTTTGAAGGCGAGATCGCAATGCGCGGGATGCTGGTCATCGGTGAGACGGGACGTGTCACCTGTCAGAACGTGCGCGCAAATACGGTCATCGTGGCGGGTGCAGTACGCGGGAATATCACCACGCAAAAATTAGAGATCCGCGCATCGGGCCGCGTGTGGGGCGATGTAGTCACAACCGCATTTGTAACTGAAGAAGGCGCATTTTTGCGCGGACAGATCCGCATGGAAGAGACGGTCGAGCTTGATCTTGAACCTACGCCAGAATCGACTCCCTCTGAAGCGGCGCAGGCGGAAGAAATTGCATCCACGCCGATCGTGATGCCTGAGCAGACAGTTCCTATTGAAAAAATAATTAGAAAGAAAAAGACGGACGAGTAACCTCTCCCCCTGCCCCTCTCCTAAAAAAGGAGAGGGGCATTCATTATCATGAAATATCGCGATCTCAACATTCAAACCCAACGAGATTTCCCCTCCAACATGCGCAGTCAGGGCTTCGGCTGGCTTGTCCGTGCGGGATATATCACACGCGAGAATGAGATTACGCCGCTTGGGCAACAAGTTGCAAAGCAAGTTCATTCATCTATTCCTGTTATTTCAAATGAACATGAAACCTACTTCCCAATCTCAACGGGATCAATTGAAGTCATTCATTGTTCCGCGTGCAAATATACACAGCGCAAAGAACTTGCACAATTTAAGAAAACGCCTTTTTCACAGGAAGGAATTCTTCCCGTTGAAAAAATCCTCACGCCTGATTGCAGCACAATAGAATCGCTTGCGAATTTTTTGAATATCCCCAAAGAGCAAACCGCCAAAGCCTTGATGTACACGCGCATCGCGGATAATCAATTTATCTTCATTGTCGTGCGCGGAGATATGAACTTGAGCGAAGCGAAACTCAGGAACGCGGTTGGTGATATCCACATGGCGACAAATGATGAAATCACAAATGCGGGCGCGGTTGCGGGCTACGCCTCTCCCATTGGATTAAAGAACGCGCTCATCATCGTGGATGATCTCATTCCGCAATCGCCAAATCTCGCAGCGGGCGCCAACGAAGCGGACTATCATTTCAAGAACACAAATTACGGGCGCGATTATTCCGCTGAAATGATTACCGACCTTGTGCAAACCAAAGCGGGGGATACTTGCATCCACTGCGGAAACGCGTTGGAACTCATCCCCGCTCTTTCTCTGACCACGCACTCCGAGATTTATTTTGAAAATATTTTACTCGCCCTCGCGGAGACTCATCACGACGAAAAGGGATTGACCTTCCCTAAATCCGCTGCGCCGTTTGATGTATATCTCATGCACATCCCCGGCAAAGAGATCGACACACGCGCCAAAGCGGATGAAATCTACGAGACGCTTCAACACGCGAATATTCGCGTCCTCTTCGATGACCGCGACGAACGCGCCGGAGTTAAATTCAACGACGCGGATTTGATCGGCTGCCCCATGCGAGTCACCGTCGGCGAACGCGGCTTGAAGGAAAATAAAGTTGAGGTCAAATTACGCTCAGCCGCGCAGGCGGATTTAATTCCATTAGATATGCTGCTTGATCATTTGAAAAACTTTTAAGTTTTTCGGTAATCGAATCCTAAAGTGTGTTTTATTTTTCATTCAAAACGATCACTTCATTTCCCAAAAATATATCATTTTGATTTAAGATCGGCCTTGTTTCCCAATGCCCGCATATTCCAATATACGTGCCGGATTGAGGCAACACGCGGGTCGGAACGAAAATCAGCGCCGGACGCCCCGAAAGATAATCCACAGAAGACAAAATGGAAGTTTGCGGGTTGAGCGCTTCAAGGTAACTAATAAACTTGATCTCAGACAAGCTGTGGGCATTGCGGTTGAAAAGCCCTTGATGGAAATTCGGCGCCCAATCCAGGAATTGTTCCTTTTCGCGCATGATATTTATTGAACTGCCCGGATCGAAACGGATCGCAATTTTGTCGCTGCCCGCCGGGCATGTGACGTCAAGCGGCGGCGGAATCGGACTTGATGCTTTTACGATCAGCGGCGCGAATACAACCGCAGTGATGAACAAAGCGCTGAACCATACACTCACATTTGATTCTTGAGTTTGGGGGTCGGGCATGGAAAACATTTTAAATTTTGTAAGATTCATAATAAGCGAAAGCCCCATGCCGGGCAGAAGGCCAAAGATAAAAATTGAAGCGGCATACAGGCGCACGCGATACGCGTCAGTTGGAGGGACAAAAGGGACAGACGCCAAAATACCCAAAGACGCCATAATCACAAGTCCGCTATAGCGATCACCGGGTTTCAAGAACCATTGTAGAAACCCGAGAATACACAAACAATACATGCTCCAGCGCGCGATCAGATTTACGTAATCATTTTCCCCGCCGACAAATGAAAACGCGCTATACCAGGCTCCCGCGAAAAACGTTGACCAGCGGAAAACAGCCCCGCTAACCAGCAAGCCGGGATTGTGAAGGATGAGGTCAAACGTCATGCGATAGATGGTTCGCGACCGTTCGGGATCCTGCAAAAGAAAAACTTCGGGATGTGTTTCGGCAATATAGTTAAAAGACTTTCCACCGGAAGCAAGTCCATATAAAGCCCACGAAAAATTGGAGAACGCAGTTCCAGACGGCCCGGCAAGGATGCGGATGAGCATGGAATTTAATGCAAAAGCAAGGATGATTGCGCCAGTCCCCCACAATATATACTTAATGGAAATATATTCAGCCGGTTTTTTAAATACCCACGCAAGCCACAATAGCATGAAAGGCAATATAAACATGGGACCCGGGCGGACGTTTAGCGCAAAGGCACATATAAACAATCCAAATATCGACAGGTTTTGAGATTGCCTTTCCAGCCCGCGCCATATCAAGCCAAGCCCAAGCGCGCCAAGCGGAACGCCCAACGTTTCAGACATGCTTGTCCCGGAGTGATGTCGAAAATACAAAAAAAGAATGATAAGCAGAAATACAGCTATTTCTGTGCCATGTGTACGCTGAACTTCACGAACAGCATAGTAGATGGCAATCCCTGCAATCGCAGTAATGACAGCCATACTGAACATAAAATTTCGATCCGTTATGTTCATGATCAGCGATAAAAAACCGGCAAAGAACGGGCGCATAGCGGAAAAATTCGAAATATTCCACCCTGACATAATGCGCAAACTATCGTGATAATAATACGCCGCATCCGCCAAAGGGATCAGCCCGCTGATCGAAATCGACTGTGATTGTCCCGAAGCCCACAACCCCGCCAGCGGCATCGCGAACAGTGACAGGGTTAGACTCATACTGATCAAATCCCCAACGCGATTCTGCACTCGAAATGAGGCATAAAGTAATAACGCCGTGACGGGTATCACCAATCCAAACCCGGTACGCAAAGACATGCTGATCGGGCGTAATAAATTTGGAGAACGGTTTAATAGGATCAGGCTGAAAACAACCAGTGACACAAAGAGATTAAGCAGCAACCAAAAATAAGGCTTTAATTCCCGAGAAAATTTATATTGAGTAGCCATAAGAGTAATTATAAGTTAGGACTTGCCTGTTCTTTGAAAACGACATTATTGGCCCGCTTGCATAAGCGGGCATGCCAAATCTTTCACATGCGATCTAATCTAAAAATCTTTACGCAAAAGGTCAAATAATTTTTGTTTGGAGATGGGGATATGCTGAACGAATAATCCATTTGACGCATCTTCACATCACGCGTTAAACTACAGCATCCTATGAATCCCGTCAGATCAGAAGAGCCTGACGGGACCGCGAACCTGGAGTTCCCCCCATGATCTTCACAAATCGAATACGTCCACAGGACTTGAAGTCGCTGGCGGATGTGAAATATCAGCCTTTCTGGCTGGATGATTCAACGCGCCCCGAGCCTGCCGCGGCGTTGACCGAAAGCATCAATGCCGACCTGACCATCATCGGCGCGGGTTTCACCGGCTTGTGGACAGCACTGACCGCAAAGCAAGCCGATCCCGCGCGTGATGTTGTTGTACTTGAAGCGGGTGAAACCGCTATCGGCGCGAGCGGACGTAACGGCGGTTTTATGGCGTCGTCGCTCACGCACGGTTTTCAAAATGGCAAAAGCCGCTGGAAGAAAGAACTCACAAAACTTGTCGAACTGGGGCATAAAAATCTCGATGAGATCGAAGCCACCATTAAACAATTCAATATTGATTGTGACTTCATCCGCTCGGGTGAATTCCACGTTGCCAATGAACCTCATCAAGTGGATGAGTTGCACAAAGAAGTGGAAGAATCCGCGCAGTTTGGCGAGCACGCGCAATTTTTAAATCAGGATGAAATTCGCACGCGAGTCAAATCGCACACGTATCTCGCCGCGGTTTTTGATCCGGCTGTGGCGATGGTCAACCCGGCGCGATTGGCTTGGGGTTTGCGGCGCGCGTGTATCGAATTGGGTGTCAGATTCTATGAGCGCACGCAAGTCAACAGCGTGGAGGAAAGCGGCGCGGGCATCCTCATCAAAACACAGTATGGTCAAGTCGAATCTAAAAAAGTGGCGCTGGCAACCAATGCGTTCGCGCCGCTGCTAAAACATCTTACGTTTTATGTTGTGCCTGTTTATGATTATGTTTTGATGACCGAGCCGTTATCACAAGCGCAGCGTGATTCAATTGGATGGAAGAACCGCGAAGGCATCGGCGATGATGGGAATCAATTTCATTATTATCGCACCACCGAAGACGGGCGGATCTTGTGGGGCGGCTACGACGCGATCTATTATCGGAATAATGAAGTCGCGCCGCAATTGGAGAATCATCCCGAGTCTTTCGCCCGCCTTGCTGCTCATTTTTTCCAAACATTTCCGCAACTCGAAGGATTGCGTTTCACGCACGCGTGGGGCGGCGTGATCGATACGTGCTCGCGCTACACCGCGTTTTGGGGAAAGTCGATGCATGGCAAAGTTGCTTATGCATTGGGTTACACCGGGCTCGGAGTCGGGGCATCACGTTTCGGCGCGCAGGTGATGTTGGATCTGTTGGATAACAAAAAAACTGAACGCACTGAATTGCAAATGGTGAAGTCGAAACCATTTCCGTTTCCACCAGAACCTTTCCGCTCGCCGATCATTAACTTCACGCGCTGGTCATTGGATCAAGCGGATCAAAATGCGGGCAAAAGAAATTTGTGGTTGAAGATTTTGGATGCACTGGGTTTGGGATTTGATTCGTAAATTTCACAATAGACCTGACAGGTTTCATAGTAACTGGATTCAAATAAGTATCCAGTAAAACCTGTCAGGTCTTCATATAGTTACCTACCCGTTTGTCCAGTACAAGACTAGCCCTTTCGGCGATACACTCTGCGTGTGTGTTGGCTATACTGATGCACAAGGAGATTAACCATGACAAAAAATTTATTTGTTGAACTTTCAGATGCAATGGCAGATGCAGCCGAGCGCGCGGGAAAATCCACAGTGTTGGTGGATGCGCGCAGAAAATTCCCTGCCAGCGGAATTGCTTTTGCAAAAGATATGATCCTGACCGCGGATCATGTGATTGAACGCGAAGAGGATATTAAAGTAATTCTCGCGGATGGAACCGAAGTGACTGCGCACCTCGCAGGTCGTGACGCGGGAACTGATCTCGCGGTGCTGAAACTCGATTCAGCCTCGGCGACTCCCGCTGAAATCTCGAAGAATCCCGCGCGCGTGAGTCAATTCGTGCTGGCGCTTGGGCGGCCTTCCACGGAAGGAATTCAATCCAGTTTCGGGACGATTAACTCAATCGGTGGTCCGATCCGCACGGGGCGCGGAAGTATGCTGGAGCGCTACATCAAAACGGATGTGGTTTCGTATCCCGGATTTTCTGGCGGTCCATTGGTAAACGGTGACGGGACAATTCTCGGAATTAATACATCGGGATTTGGTCACGGCGGCGCGATCACCATCCCTGCGGATGTGGCATGGAAGATCGCGGAGACGCTTGCGAAACATGGCAAGATCAAACGCGGTTATCTCGGCATCCGCAGTCAGGTGGTTGAACTCTCCGCTGATGCAAAGAAAGCGTTGGGGCGTGAACAGGAAAGCGGTTTGCTGTTGGTCGGTCTTGAAACAGACAGCCCGGCAGGTAAAGGCGGCTTGATCGTTGGTGATATTCTTGTGGGCATCAATGGTGAATCTGCTGCGCATCAGGATGATCTCTTCGTCCGCTTAAGCGGTGATGTGGTTGGAAAGTCAACGCCGATCAATATTCTGCGCGGCGGAAAACTGGAAACGGTCAACGTGGAGATTGGTGAACGTTAATAAAAACCATGTCATCCCTTCGGGATTTATTTTCCTGAACATGTTTTTCTAGAATCATGCCATCCCTTCGGGATTGTTCATCTCCATGTGAAAATGATTCCCTCAACCCCGAAGGGGGACGTTAATAAAAGCCATATTACCCCTTCGGGATTGTTCAATTCCATCTGAAAACGATGTCCTCAACCCCGAAGGGGGACGTTAATAAAAGCCATATTACCCCTTCGGGATTGTTCAATTCCATGTGAAAACGATGTCCTCAACCCCAAAGGGGGACGTTAATAAAAGCCATATTACCCCTTCGGGATTGTTCAATTCCATGTGAAAACGATTCCCTCAACCCCGAAGGGGTGATACGATTATAGAAATTGATAAACAAAAGATTTTGAACCCCGAAGGGGTGGCATGTCTTTGGAGTAACGGAGTTACATATTGATCCGAGTCACGATCGTCTCAGCGAATCATGCTTTGCGGGTTGGGTTGCGTGAGTTATTGGCAAATCAATCTGATATTCAGGTTGTCGCTGAGACGGTTGATCTTGAAAGTGTAAATGCAGAAGAGACCGAGGTGGTGGTGCTTGCCTCGGTCTCTTCTGTTCGTCTTTTGGAAAGTAAAACGAATTTTGCGATTTTATTTTTGACGGACGATGTTGAATCGATCCGCGCGGCGGTGGATTCTAATACGCGGGCGTGGGGCGTGCTTTCATCGAACGCGACGGAAGATGAGCTGGCGGCAGCGATCCGCGCGGTGGGAGAAGGGCTTTGGGTTGGCGCACCCAACCTGGTGCGGAGTCTGATGCGCGTTTCGAGAAGCAGGGAAATTTCGGGAGAGGATGCACTCGTCGAGCCGTTGACGATTCGCGAGCAGGAAGTCATCCAATTGATGGCTCAAGGACTCGCAAACAAGCAAATGGCACTCACGCTTGGCATTAGCGAGCATACGGTCAAGTTTCATCTTTCATCGTTGTATGCAAAGATGAACGTTTCAAGCCGCACCGAGGCGATCAAGCGCGGAATTGAGCTGGGGTTGATCTCGTTGTAATTATTTCTTTTTTTTGTAGAGCAAGATGGGGGTGGTTGTAATAAGTACGATCAGGATGCCCATGATGAAAACCCCGTTTGTTGAGCCTATCCTAGATTGATCTTCTACAAGCGGTGTGGAGGTAATTTGCATGGCAAGCGAAGCAGCGTTCGAATTCTGCGCTGATACGACGGGCTGGCTGCAATTCGCAAGCAATACCGCGGCAAATACGATCAATAAAATCAAGCCGATTTTTGTTTTCATTGTTGCTATTAAACCAATTGTAACATCTTAAATCTACACAATTTACCCTTATATGTACTTTTCCATACTTACGATGTATAATTTGCGAGCAAGGTTCAGCGTAAGTATTATGGAGAATATCACTGAATTTCTTATGAGCATTATGTTTACATTACTCGTCCTGATGATCATCGGGACGGGTTTTATGTATACACGGAATATGCGAGTTTCATCTTTATTCCATGCTTCCTGTTTTCATTCGATTATGTAAGTAAATTCAGCCTGCGCCGCCATGCGTTCAACGTTCGGCGGCGTTGTGCTTACAGAGTATTGCATAAACAACTACCCAGCCTGTTTTTATTCGTAGTTTCTTCCAAAAAATTTAGTAATTTATGCAGCCAGCGGTAAACCAAAATCTTAGTTTTTGTCTGCATTTTCGCATTTGAAAATTCAGAAATCTATGCGATAAGCAGTAAAGTTTATTTTAGGAGCATCCATGATCAAAAGACTTTTTGACTGGCTGATACAGCCGCTTGGTCTGATTGCAGTAAGTATTGCAGTGCTGGCATTGTTCAGCCTTGCTGCATATGGGATTAACACCACCCAGCAACCTCCTGCTCAGCCCATCCAGTTTCCGCATCGAACGCATATTGCATTTGGCGTTCAATGCCTGTATTGTCATCCTGGCGCGGCGCGCGGACCGGCAGCCGGCATTCCATCGCAATCAAAATGCTGGGGATGTCATCAACAGATTGCCAAAACAAATGACCCGAAATCTGAGTTACGGTTTTTGAAAGCAGCTGTTGAAAGCGGCACGCCCATTCAATGGATACCTGTGGCGCAAGTGCCGGACTTCGTGCAGTTCAATCATCGCGCGCATATCGCGGCGGGAAAAAACTGTGAAGACTGTCACGGCGATATGACCAATCTAACCCTTGCGGAAAACCCGCAGGTTTTCAACATGGGCTGGTGTCTGGCTTGTCACGTCAAAAACGCGGGCGACGACCATGCAAAACTGGTCAAGCTTACCGACTGCGGCACGTGTCATTATTAAACCGGGTGAAAGGAAACAACCAATGAGTAATAAATTTTCCCGGCGTGATTTTCTCAAACTGACTGGTGTAGGCGCGGCAACCACTGCGATCCTCACAGGCTGCGGTCCGGCTTCGCGTTACGTCAAGCGTGAGCCGTACATGCAAATGCCTGAATATAACTATAACGGTTTGAGCACTTTTTACGCCACTACTTGCCGCGAGTGCGCGGCTGGCTGCGGACTTATTGTCCGCACCTCACAAGGACGCGCAATCAAAACCGAGGGTAACGCGAACAATCCGCTTAACCTCGGCAAGACCTGCGCGCGCGGTCAAGCAACTTTACACGGTTTGTATAATCCTGATCGCGTCACCGATCCGATGAAAGGCGACAGCAAGATTACTTGGGACGAAGCGACTCAAGTCGTTGCGGATGCGCTCAAGAATAACAAACCCGAAGAGATTGCCTTCCTGATGGGAACCGCGCCCGATCATCTCTTCGACTTCGTATCTGATTTGGCAAACGCGGCGGGAATCAACGTTCCAGTACGCTTCAACGCGCTGAGCATGTTTGAATCCCGTGCGACTTTAAGTAAAGCCGCTGAAAATCTCTTCGGCAAAACCGGTCTGCCCTTCTTCGATGTTGGTGGCGCGCAAATCGTGCTCTCCTTCGGCGCAAACTTCCTCGAGACGTGGCTCTCCCCCGTTTCATACACACGCGGATTTGCCGGCCTGCGCGAGGCTCAAACCAAGATGCGCGGCAAGTTCGTTCAATTCGAGGCGACCATGTCTTCAACCGCCGGCAAAGCGGATGAATGGATTCCGCTCAAACCCGGCACCGAAGCGATGGTCGCGCTGGCGATCGGTAAACTCGCGGCGGAAATGAAAGGCGTCTCCGCCAGCGCATTTGAGGGCGCAAATCCGGAAGACGCGGCTAAAAAATCCGGCATCAAACTCGAAGCGCTGGAACACATCGCCGAGATGTTCGCTCACAGCGGCGGCGCGTTAGCCATCCCCGGCGGCGCGGCGTTAGGTCAGAGCAACGGTCTGGCTGTTGCAGAAGCCGTGCTCGCGCTGAACGCGCTTGCTGATAACTTCGGCAAAGTTGGCGGCGTGTACATCTCTGCGCTGGCTCCGATGCAGACCGAATATCATGGCCCCGCATCCGCGCAGGAAATGCAGGACTTCATCAAGAATATGGCGGATGGCAAGTTCAAAGTGCTGTTCGTACATGGCGTCAACCCTGTTTTTGAATTACCCGCAGCATTAGGTTTCAAAGCCGCGCTGAAGGGTGTTGGTCAGGTAATTTCATTCTCAACCTTCCCCGATGAAACCGCAGCAGAAGCGAATTATGTCTTCCCCGATCATCACGGACTTGAGTCATGGGGTTATCAGCGCGTTGCAACTGGCGCGGCTCAACCTGTGCTTTCCGGCGCGCAGCCGGTTGTCTCTCCCTTTTACAATACTCGGGCGACGATCGACCTCCTGCTTGCGGCGGGTCAAATCGCGGGCGGAAAATTCGCGTTGACTTTCAAGGATGAAGTTGAATTCCTGCAAAGCAAAGTCGCTCCGTTGATGAATGAAGCGGATGGTTTCTTCTCCGCACCGGATATCAATACTTTCATGGCCTCCTTCCAACAATATGGCGGATGGTGGAAAACCACTGATGGTCGTACCGTTCCCGCTGCTGCGGATGTGTTGAACAAAAGCATGAGCGGTGCTGAATCTAAATTTGCGGGCGAAGGTGAATTCTTCTTCGTTCCGTTCGTCTCACCGACATTGGCGGAAGCCGGCGCGAATAAACCCTGGTTACAGGAATTGCCCGATCCCACAACTACCGTGATGTGGAATACATGGGTTGCGATGAATCCGAAGACTGCCGAAGAAATGGGTATCGAAGACGATGACGTTGTCCGCATTGTGAGCGAATTTGGCGAGCTGGAAGTCCCCGTTTACAAGTACCCCGCCATTCGCCCCGATACGATTGCGATCCCGTTCGGTCAGGGCCACACCGCTTATGGACGCTACGCTGAAAATCGCGGCGTGAATCCCACTGACCTGCTTGGACAAAACTTTAACGAAGCCGGCGATCTTGCATTCGCGGGCGTCAAGGTAAAGATCGAAAAGACCGGCAAGAAGAAACCACTTTCACGTCTTGAAAGCATCATGGGCGTATACGGCGTGGGTATGGGCGAGGAGCATTAATCATGATTAGACCTGAAGAAATTAAAATGAGTTCGGAAGAAACCGGCAAATGGGGCATGGTCATAGACCAGGATATTTGCACCGGTTGTCAGGCTTGTGTCGCGGCATGTGCCATGGAAAACAACGTCACCTTCGTCGGCGAAGTAGATTCTGGTTACGGACGTTCCATGCACTGGATTCGCATTGAACGCTTCTGGGAGGGTGAATATCCTGAAGTGAAGATGACCCCGAATCAGCCAATGTTGTGCCAGCAATGCGGACATGCCACCTGTGAACCGGTCTGCCCGGCTTTTGCGACCGTCCACTCACAGTCTGAGCAATTGAACCTGCAAGTGTACAATCGCTGCGTAGGTACGCGTTACTGCGCGAACAACTGCCCGTACCAGGTGCGCTCCTTTAACTGGCGCGATTATGAACGTCCCGAACCTTTGCCGAATCAATTCAACCCAGATGTAACCGTGCGTCGCCGCGGTGTAATGGAGAAATGCACGTTCTGCATCCAGCGCATCCACAAGGCACAGGACAAGGCAAAATCGGAAGGGCGCGAAGTTGTGGATGGTGAATTCACCACTGCATGCGCGCAGGCTTGCCCGGCAAGCGCAATCACCTTTGGGCGCATTGATAATCCCGAATCACTGGTTTCACAACTTGGGCATCGTAGTCATGGCGTCAAACATCTTGAAGAACTTGGTACGCTCCCCAACATTACCTACTATAAGGGAGGCTAAACATGTCTGATAAAAAAGCACATTCGCACGAAGAACACCTCCGCGAAAAACACTTAATGCTCGACCCGCTTCCACGCGGAAAGATGAACGAGATGGTTATGGAAGCCATGATGGAACCGCCCACATGGAAGTTCTGGCTCATCTTTGGATTTTTAAGCATAGTAGTTGCGTACGGCTTATTCTATTCATGGGCAAGGCTGATTATGGAAGGTGTTGGTCTTGCGGGTGTCAATCGCCCAATTTACTGGGGTATCTTCCTCGTCAACACCGTGTTCTGGATCGGTATCAGCCACGCGGGTACTTTCATCTCCGCGATCTTGCGCGTCTTCAAAGCGGAATTTCGCCGCCCCTTCACCCGCGCCGCAGAGTTGATGACCACCTTCGGCTTGGTACAGGCTGGCTTCAGTATCTTCATGCATTTGGGACGCGTCTGGCTTGCCTACTGGCTCATGCCTTATCCCAATCAACGTATGTTATGGCCCAACTTACACTCGCCGCTCACATGGGATTTGCTGGCAATCACCACTTACCTGCTATCCTCTACCATGTACCTCTTCCTGCCATTGATCCCGGATGTAGCCATGGCACGCGACCGTTCCACCGGCTGGCGCAAAACTTTCTACAAAATACTCGCACTTGGCTTCCGCGGCACTGAAGGCGAATGGGCGCATCTGCGCAACGGCATGAACATCTTTGCCTTCGCCATCATCCCGGTCATGTTCTCGGTGCACACCATCGTGTCCTGGGACTTCGCGGCTGCGACCCGCCCGGGTTGGAATTCAACCATCTTTGGTCCATACTTCATCGTGGGCGCATTGCACTCCGGCATGGGCGCGGCAATCGCGGTCTTGGCGGTCATCCGCGGCACCATGAAGCATATGAAATACTTCATCCGCGGCGAGCATTTCGACGCGATCGGTAAACTCATGCTGATCATCTCTATGGCTTGGGCATACTTCTTCTTCAATGACTATATGGTGCAATGGTACGGCGGCGACAAATGGACACAGCTGTTGCTGCACTTCCACGAAGCAGGTCCAATGGGCTGGATGTGGTTCGGCATGTTGATCTGCAACATTGCGGTACCATGGGCGATCTTGTGGAACCAAAAATGGCGCTCCACTCCATGGCTTGTCGCCACTGTGGGCATCATCATCAACGTTGGCATGTGGTTCGAACGCTACATCATCATCCCCGTTTCGCTGAGCATCAACCGTATGCCCTTCACATGGCGCATGTACCAACCCGGCATCGAAATTCCGCTCGGCATTGGCACACTGGCTTTCTTCATCTTGCTCTACATGGCGGCTTCCAAGTTAATTCCGCTCATCCCGGTTTGGGAAGTACAAGAAGGTCAAATGGCGCACGAATTCAAGAAATTTGGACGCGAGACCGTTGTATCGGTCAGCGAATTGGAATAGGAGGACGAAATGACTGAATCTAATATTGTAGATTTGCTCGCGGTCTTTTCTGACCTCGAACCCGCCGCGAACGCGATCGAACACCTGCGCGCGATCGGGGTTGCCGATGACTGCATGAACGTCATCTCCGGCATCCCGGTTACTGAAGCCATGCTAGGGCGTCCTGCCCAGTGGACAAATGTTCCGCGCATTGCATTTGGGGGCGCGATATTAGGCTTTTCCGCGGCGTACCTTTTGACCTTTGTTGCGCCCTACACCTACCCCTACCCTATTCAAGTCAGCACACAGGCGTATGTTCCGGGTCCGCCCACTGCGGTAGTACTTTTTGAATTAACCATGCTCGGCATGCTGCTCTCCACATTTTTAGGCGTATTCCTAGACAGCTTCTTCCCCAATTACCGCCCGATGAAATACGTCCCCGAAGTCAGCGACGGCAAGATCGCGATCCTGGTCGAATGCCCGCATATGGAAGAAAAGAAAATCACAGACGCCTTAAAGAAGATGGGCGCGGAATCCGTGAAACCCGCGGAGGCACAACACTTATGAGACTCTTTAAACAACTTGTTAACGTCTTCGCAGTACTCGCAATACTCCTGGGCGTAATGATGATCTTCTCGTATGATGTAATCAAAATTGACTGGGTCGTCTTCATGGAACTCCAACCATCATACGGCACACAGGAATTTGATATGGTCACAGGAGAAGGTCCCCTGCCTGTGCCAGCACGCTCCATCCCTGTGGAAGGCGCGGCATATATCCTCGCCAACGGTCCGCCGGTCAATCCCGTCCCTGCGGATGAAACATCCCTCGCGCGCGGCGCGCAGCTGTTTGAGATCAACTGTGTCGCATGTCACGGCCCCCAAGGCAAAGGCAACGGTACCATCGCAGCTTTCCTCATCAAAAAGAAACCAGCCGACCTGACCAGTCCTGCCATCCAAAGTCTGAGCGATGGAACGATATTTATGGTGATCAGTAATGGCTTCGGTTTAATGCCGGCATTAAACGAAAATTTCACGGTGCGCGAACGCTGGGACCTGGTCAACTTTGTCCGTACGCTCAAAGCAGCACCGCAATAAGGCAGGCATGCAATGAATGATGATGTTCGAAAAACTATTTATCGCACGTTGACACTCTTTGTCATAGGACTGGTCGTGTGGATCAGCTTTATCTTTCTCAATGCCTGTGGATTTTCACTAGCTTGTAAAAAAGCGGCAGCCCCTGTAGACCGCACCCCCGTCCCAACATTGATTCCGGCGACCATGCCCGCCCCAACCAGCTTTGTGCTGGCGAACGGAGAGTCACCCGCAGCAACCGAGGCTGCTGTGGAAGGCGGCGTCCCCCACCCGTCCAATCCCGGCGGATCGGGCGAAGCCATTACCCTGAAAGGCGATGCTGCGGCAGGCGAGCAACTCTTCGCCACGAATTGCACAGCCTGTCATGGCGATAAAGGCCTGGGTGGTATTGCCAACCCTGGCTCGAAAGCCGGTACTGTTCCGACGCTCAATCCGATTAATCCGCTACTCAAAGACTCAGACTACAAAACCTTTGCCGCCAATATTGATCTTTTTATTCAGCATGGATCAAAACCGGCGGGAACGAATCCAACCTTCCAGATGCTAGCCTGGGGTGACCTAAAACTATTGCAACAGCAGCAAATCAGTGACATCATTGCCTATCTAATCAGTTTGAATAAGTAAAGCGACCAGCTAATCACAAGTAAAATAAAAGAGACGCCATCTTTCGATCGCGTCTCTTTTATTTGGTCGGGTTGGAAATCCGACAACTTTCTATATGGCGGAGAGAGCGGGATTCGAATATCATCCCCTCAATGGGGGCGCGTGAACCTATCTATTCCCACAGCCACATCAACACTGTAACAGCAATATGAATCAAAAGAGACCCGATCAAAAGATCGGGTCTCTTTATAGGTCGGGTTGGAAGTCCGACAACTTTCTATATGGCGGAGAGGGCGGGATTCGAACCCGCGAACCTTTGTGGGTTACACGCTTTCCAAGCGTGCGCGCTAAGCCAGACTACGCGACCTCTCCATCATCAAAGCGAGAAAATTATACCACGTGTTTTTATAGTGATAATATTTTTAATAAGTCACCTTACCCAGTTTTACTAAAAACCGAATGTCATTGCGAGCCGCGCTCTTGGTTTTTGCGGCGAAGCAATCTCAGATGAGCAAGAGCGTCCTCGCAACGACATACCTTGGCTGCGTAAGATGAGTATGATAACAGATCAATCCGTTGCAGATTGCAAAGCGGGAACAGATAATCCATCCATATCTGTATTGCGGTCACGCTCAACGTTCATGATGACGGGCATAAAGAACGAGCCAACTCCCATCAATAAACACACCAAACCGCTGACCCAATACCATGTGCGGATTCCGATTGCGTCCGAAACGGGGCCTGCAATTGCAAGGCTTAATGGGGTCATCAAAGTTGCCAAACTTACGATCACGCCCATTACGCGCCCCTGCATTTCAGGCTTCACAGTGGATTGAATAATTGCGCCCAGCGGGCCGTTCGTGATCGGATTCATCAAACCGGATAAAGTCATGCCAACCACTGCCAGCCAGAACATATTAGCAGGCGCAAAGCCAACGATCAGGATTCCCAGCCCAATGCCGATCAATCCCAGCATTGAGGTTGCAATCTTTTTCTTGAACCCGCCCCAAACGCCGAGTATCAGACCGCCGCAGACCATCCCGAAAGCCCAAATAGAATCCATCAACCCAAATTGTAGCGCGCCCAGCCCAAAATGTTTTGTCACCAATAAAGGCATGAGCGAACCTGTAGGCGTGAGTAAAAAGTTTGCCATCAGCGCCAGCACGCAGATCGCCATTAAGCCGCGCCATGAAGTAATATAAACAAAGCCTTCCTTCATATCCTGCAAAACGCTTGTCTTGTGATTGCCGTTCTCATCCACTTCTCGTATGGGTTGGGGAATCATAAAGAACAATAACGGCGTGATACCGACCAACGCGGTGAGCACGTCAATGAACATGACACCTTGAAGCGGAAGAATGCCCAGCAATAATGCGCCGGTCGGCGGTGCGACAATGTTAATACTTGCGCGCAAAGTTTGGTTAATACCTGAGACACGCTGCAACTGGTCCGAAGGGACAAGCAGAGCGGTGGACGCATTCATCGCGGAGTAGTGGAAGATTCCACCGACTGCGCGAATCACCAAAATCGCATAAATATGCCAGACCTGGATCAATCCGGTTGCAAATAAAATCGCCAGCATCACCGTCGCTGCCGCAATGAAGATATCCGCAAAGATCATGATCCTGCGCCTGTTCCAGCGATCGACAAGCGCGCCTGCGATCGGGCTGAGTAAGGTTTCAGGCAGCACCGCAGCCAGTGTGGCAAATGCCAAAACGGTGGCTGAGCCGGTTTTCTGGGTCAAATACCAGACCAGCGCGAACTGCACCAGTCCGCTTCCAAAAATTGAGAGTGCCTGCCCGGCGAAAATAGTGTAATAACGCGAAGCCCAGTTATCAGGAATGGCATATTCAGGATTTTTCATTTTATTCTCCATAAAATCAATACTATCTTTACGATTTTCAATCTATTATATGTAAATAATTGTAATTGTCAATAGTAAAATTAATAATATACACAAAATAAGCGTAAAATATTGATTTTTTCAATCGAAGTTTTACTTTTTGATGTAAAATCAAGAAATCTTACCGACAGGAGTTTTATATGAAGATTTTTAAACGCACTTTGGCTTGGACTGGAATCATTCTCGCAGCGCTGATCTTATTCGTCCCTCTAAGTATTTTTGTGGACGCGCTGGTTGGCGGGAATCGTATTGACGCGCTGACAAACACCAGCATCGCGGGTATAAACGGCGGCCCCGATGTTCGCGCCTATGTTGCCAAACCTGAAGGCGAAGGCCCCTTCCCCGTTGTGATTATGATTCACGAATTTTTTGGATTGAACACATCAATCACCTCCAGAGCGGATCTGCTCGCGCAGGAGGGCTATTTGGTTATCGCGCCAGATACATTCCGCGGCGCAACAACGCCCTGGATTCCGCGCGCGATTTACCTCGCTACGAGTGCCGATCAGACGCTGATCAATGCCGACCTTGATTCTGTGCACACATGGCTCGCTTCGCAGCCGGATGCGGATATGGGGCGCGTTGGCATTTTTGGTTTTTGTTACGGTGGACGTATCTCCATGCTGTACAGTTTGCATAACAACCAACTCGCTGCGACTGTTATCTTTTATGGTTCGTCGGAAACAGACCCGCAAGTGTTGAAAAATTTACCAGGCCCTGTGTTGGGAATTTTCGGCGGCGCAGATCAATCCATTCCGCGCGAAGAAGTGGACGCGCTCGAAAAGGGATTGAAAGCCGCGGGCGTATCGCATCAGATCAGCATTTATGAAGGCCAGCCGCATGCCTTTGTAAAAGACGTGGATGGTATTAAAGCGGGCGGTGCGCAAGGAAAAGCATGGAAGGAAATGCTTGATTTCCTTGAAGTCAATTTGAAGAACGCGCCCACTTCGCGCAGTGGAAAATCCATCGAATATTCCGCGCAGACCGCCTGGAAATATTATTTCATGCTCGCCTACGAACATGCATTTGGAACGGCGAGTCATTTGCATTAATAACCCTATCAACAGATTAAAAAAGATGACTTTCATTCCCCCACCCAAACAAATCCCTTTTTTACTCAAACTTGGCATTCTGATCTCGGAGCGCATGACCGGTAAATTGATGCTGCCCGCGCGCATTTTGAGCTGGTATCCCAAAGCCGCGATAGGCTCCGGCGTGATGGAGGCTCTCGTTGCGCATGAAGACGGCGCAATGGATAAACGTATGTTGAAGATCATCCGCATGGCGGCCTCATACGCAACGGCGTGTCCCTTTTGCATTGACATGAATTCACACGAACATCGCGCATCCAACATCACGGATGAAGAAGCGGAATCCTTGCGCGCTGATTTTGAAAAGATAAGCACCTTCTCCGAACGCGAAAAACTCGCGATTGAATATACGCGAGTCATTTCACAAACGCCGCTTAAGTTTTATCCTGAGTTGGTTGAAAAAGTGAAGGCCGCATTTAATGAACGCGAGTTCGTCGTCCTCGTCACAACTGCGGCGCAGGTCAATTATTGGGCGAGGTTGATCCAGGCGCTGGGGATTCCGCCCGCGGGTTTCGGGGACGGGGATTAATTCGTGGGCGCATCTTCTTCCGCGCAGCGGAATCCGCGGCTTAATCCAGCAGATGAAGGATCGTGGTTGTAGCGTTTGGTCACAAGTATTTCGCGTCCATCTTCGTTGTAAGAACCGCTGCGTAAAGATTTTTCTATTCCGGTCTCAGGCCCGATTGGATTTTTAGCAGGTGATGATTTGTAATACTCAGGGTCAAACCAATCCATGATCCATTCGCGCGCATTGCCAGACATGTTCAACACGCCATATGGGCTCGCGCCCAACGGGTAGCGATAAACCGAAACTGCTTCGTTGATCATGCTTCCGCCATAATTTACCAGGCTTGGGTTTGGCGGCTCATCTCCCCATGGATATAAACGTCCATCTGTTCCACGCGCGGATTTCTCCCATTGCGCCTCGGTCGGCAAATGCCTGCCCGCCCATTCACAGTAAGCCTGGGCCTGATGCCATGTGACATAAATTACCGGATGGTCGCGATAGATCCAGTTCTGATAATAGATGTTATTTGAAGCCAAAGGCGTGCAGTTCCCTACATTCAAACATTTTAAATACATCGCATTGCTGACTTCGACTCGATCCATCCAAAACGCATTTAAATAGACCGCATGCTGCGGGCTGGATGTTCCAATGGAATTCTTTCTACCCATTAAGAACTCACCCGCCGGAACATATACCTGTGCCATGTCATCCGCTGTTGATATTTTTTCATCGATAGGCGTAACAGGCGATCTCCTGCCAAAATCAAAAGAGGCAAGGTCAAAGCGGATTTTGTCCACAGTTAATGTTCCATTTTGGTAGGAATGGACAAAGCGTAGAATTATATCCAAATGCAAAATGGAAATTCCTGCAATGCTTATGAATACCGCAAATAAAATAACAATATAAATTTTTCTATTTTTTAGGAACGCCATGCAAATTTTCTCTCTCATGTCAAGATGATTTATTCTACACGGAATTGACAAAGAGTCTTCAGAACATCAATAGATGTGTGGTGTAATAATAAAGAAGACGCGAAGTGACCCAAGACAGCAGAGTTTACGCAGGGCAGTATGTCTTCAAAGGGCGTAATAAGATGCGGCGATTAACC
>VFKN01000189.1 GCA_009885525.1 Anaerolineaceae bacterium
CGTTGAGTTCAATATCGTCAATCATGCTGGTGTTAGTTTACTCGTTTATCTTTGTTCCGGGGGGGATTCAATAATTTCCTGCTCATCCCCGATTTATTGAGATGATACGTTTTTTTTACACAATCCACAATCTCCTCAAAAATTGCTTTCAGGGCTTGAAAGATACGTAATATTACAGTTTTTTGTATAGACAGTTTTATTTTTTTTGGTACTTGTATCTCATTTTGAATCGTGATATATTAATGCCGACTTTCCGAACGATACCATCGGAACTTTTTAATCACTTGCATCTCTGGATAAGAGATGCAAAATTCTATATAGCAGGAAAACACTATGACCACAACCAATTTCCTTACCAAAGTGGGTTTTCAAAAGCTTCAAGAGGAACTTGATCATTTACACACCACCAAGCGAATGGAAGTAGCAGCCCGTTTGCATGAAGCAATGGAAGGTGGGGAATTGATCGAAAACGCTGAGTATGAAGCCGCCAAAAATGAACAGGCGTTTGTAGAAGGACGTATTCAGGAACTTGAAATTTTGCTTGCTACGGCTCAGATCATTGTAGAGAATGGTAAGCCAAAAAAGCACGACGCCATTCAGATCGGTTCGAAGGTGACCATTAAAGAAGGTAATTTTGAGGCTGAGACCTTCATCATCGTCGGCGCGGCAGAAGCCAACCCGCGCGAAGGCAAAATTTCAAATGAATCACCGATTGGCAAATCCATTTTGGGGCATCGCCTGGGTGATGTTGTGAAAGTGGAGACTCCCGGCGGGATATATAACGTTAAGATCATTAAAGTCGGCTAAAACGGGACGCGCCCTTTTGCCCCGCGTACCTGTTTTAGGTTGCGGGGCTTTTTTTATTTCAAAGAAAGAAGTCAATCATGGCAGAATATACATCTCTAGAAAAAGTTCGTTTGCAGAAAATAGAAGATCTGCGCGCCGAGGGGATCGAAACCTACCCCACCCGCGCCGAGCGGACGCATACCAGCGCGCAAGCCGCCGCAGAATTTGAAGCTGCGGAGAAATCCGCCGCCGATCCAACCTCAATCCCCGAAGTTAAAGCCACGCTTGCGGGGCGCATCCGTGCGATGCGCGCAATGGGCAAGCTAACCTTTGCCCATATTGAAGACGGCGCCGGAAAAATCCAGTTGTTTTTGCGCGTCAATGAAATTGGCAAAGAACGTCTGGCTCTCTTTGATAAGATGTTCGACATCGGCGACTTTGTCCAAGCGACAGGGAAGATGATGCGCACCAAAGCGGGCGAGGTCACACTACACGTGCTTGATTTCAAATTGCTCGCCAAAGCAGTGACGCCCCTGCCTGCCGATAAGGATGTAGCGCAGGAAGACGGTTCCGTCGTCCGTTATGCCGCGATCGAGTCGCCTGAACTGCGCGCGCGTCAACGCTACGCCGATCTCGCCGTCAATCCCGATGTGCGCGAGACTTTTCGCAAACGCGCGACACTCATCAAATCATTACGCGCCTTCCTCGATGACCATGATTTTCTTGAAGTGGAAACGCCGATCCTCCAGCCGTTGTATGGCGGTGCAGCGGCGCGCCCGTTTGTCACTCATCACAATGAGCTTGAACAGGATATGTATTTGCGCATCTCGTTCGAGTTGTATCTCAAGCGTTTGCTGGTCGGCAACATGGAACGCGTCTACGAAATTGGGCGCGATTTCCGCAACGAAGGTGTTTCGTTCAAGCACAACCCCGAATTCACGCAACTCGAATTTTATTGGGCGTACGCGGATTATTTGCAGGTGATGGAACTCACCGAGCAAATGGTCGCCTATGCCGCCGAAAAAGTCGCGGGCTCGACAACAGTCAAATTTGGCGAGCATGAATTGGATTTCAAGCCGCCGTGGAAGCGCGTCGAAATGCGCGTGGGAATTCTCGAAGCCAGCGGCATTGATATCGCTGAGCACAAGACTGCCGAAGATTTATTCAAGGCGATTGCGGCGAAACATCCCAAAAAGACTCCTGACCCAAAGGTGACGCGCGGCAAGATGATCGACTTCCTGTTGGGCGAATTTTTGGAGCCAACGCTGATTCAGCCGACCTTCCTGTATAACTATCCGCGCGATATTTCTCCGCTGGCGAAATCCATCCCCGGTGATCCGCTGACCGTCGAGCGCTTTGAAGGTTACGCGGCCGGCTTTGAGATTTGCAATGCCTTCACCGAGTTGAACGATCCGCTCGATCAGGAGCAACGCTTTATTGATATGCAAAGCGATTACACCGATGACGAAGAAGAGAAGAATCCGCTGGATGAAGATTATCTGCGCGCCATGCGCTACGGCATGCCCCCGAACGGCGGCTTCGGCATGGGCGTGGATCGCCTTGCCATGTTGCTGACCAATAAACATTCCATCCGCGAAGTGTTGTTGTTCCCAGCTTTGCGTAAAGAAGAATAAAAATATTAAACACAAAGGACACAAAGTACACGAAGGAAAATCCTAAAACCTTTGTGCCCTTCGTGCCCTTTGTGTTTAAAGGTTTTACATGAACAACAAAAAAATTCTTATTCTCGGTGATGTTGCTGCCATTGCCCTGCTCACTGTGATCGGATTTGTCACTCATGGTGAAGGTGGGTTTTCCTACCTGCCGCGCATGGCAGCGAGTTTCTTTCCCGTTTTGGTCAGTTGGTTTTTGCTCGCGCCGTGGTTTGGATTGTTCGATGATGATGTGGCGCGTAATAAACAAATGCTCTGGCGTGTTCCACTTGCCATGTTTGTTGCAGCGCCGCTGGCGGTGATTTTACGAGCGACATGGCTGCATTCTTCAGGAGTGCCGCTGTTTACTTTGGTGCTTGGAAGTACGAATGCGTTTGGGCTGCTGGTGTGGAGATTTGTGTATGGGTGGAAAATCAGTAAACAGTAAACAGTAAACAGTGGAGAAACAGAAAGTCTTCGGGAGGTTGTGGGCATCCGAAGTCTTTCTTTCCCAATTGCATCGAATTTACAACGTCGCCCCATTTCCCTCAATGATAGAATGGCAACATGGTCAAAGACTTCACACGGCAACTGCGAAAAGGCAACAATCTTTGGTGGATCGCTGCTTTTGCAGTTGCGGCATTTGTTTTATGCGCTGGCACTACCCTGCTGCTCAAATATTTCCTGCCCGCCGCTCAGACGACGCTGCCTTTTGTCCCGGCTTATATCTACAACACGCCAACCCCTATTGCGCCGAACCTTGTCCTTCCTGCTCCTACACTTCCCCCAAACGTTATTTATGTCACAGCAACACCTGTGCCTGTTTTACCCGCGCCACAGCCATCTGCTACCGCGATAAGTTTCTCCTTCTTGAATTGGATTTTTCCCAATCGAGTCCCGGCCGTATATGTCCCGCCGCAGCCCGCGCCGATTCAAGTTGTTGTTGTTACGCTGACTCCCACACCTGTTCCATTCCCGTCACCGCCCCCGCAGCCTTCTCCCAACCCGAAGACATGTAAAAATATTTTATATCCCGCGCGCCCCGGCTCGCAGTGGACGTATTATGTCAATACACCCAAGCGCAGCGGAGATGTCAACATGCGCGTGATCGCAATAGATGGACAGCAAGCAACAGTAGATGCAGTGGAACTTAACACCGGCGCGACCGGACGCACATATGTGCAATGCGATCAGGACATCATCCTCAATTTCCCATTGCTTAGCGGGCAAAAAGCGATCGGTGATATGGTCAACGGCACGATGAGCGTGGATTACATCAGCGGCGTACTCGCTCCCAATGAAGCAGCGTTCACTGCCAGCAATTGGGCATTATCATGGCTCATTCAATATCGCATCTATGGAAATGGGATGGTCAACTTCAGGGACAAGGATTTTTATTTTGATGTCGCACCATCCAATATACAAATGACCTGCCAGACTCTTGGAGCGGGGAATATATCGTTTGAAACTGTGACTGTATCCGCGGGGACGTTCAATGCGCTGAAAGTGATCTGCCGCGGCGAAGGTCAAGTGACCGCCACTGTCAACGGGACGCAAGTCGTTGGCACGATGACCGCGCAAGCGACGCAATGGTTTGCGCCCAATATCGGCCTGCTCAAGTCGCAAAGCGATTATGCCTATCTCAATGTCTTTGGCATTTCACTCCCCTTAAGCCCAAGCGATGTCGCGGGATATCTCGAATTAAAAAATTACACCATCGGGCAGTAAAGTCTTTCCCCATCAATTTACCAATCTACCATTTTACTTGTGTACCTGTTTACCCGTCTACTTTTCTTTAAGGTACAATTCCCTGCATGGACGAAACAGCCCTCATTCAAACTGCACAGCGCGGCGATCTGGATTCATTCAACACCCTTGTTCTTAATTATCAGAACATGGTCTTCAACACCGCCCTGCGTATTCTTGGAGATGAAAATCTCGCGCAGGATGCCGCGCAGGATGCCTTTATCTCCGCATTCAAAAATATTACATCGTTTCGCGGCGGATCATTCAAAGCGTGGCTCATGCGCACTGTAACAAACGCCTGTTACGATGAACTGCGCCGCAAAAAGCGCCGTCCCACAACTCCGCTTGAACCCGATACCGAAGACGGCGAAGAAATGGATTCTCCGCGCTGGCTGGCTGACCCCAACATGACTCCCGAGCAACAATCTGAAGCCGATGAACTTGAGCACGCCATTCAACACTGCCTCAGCGCTCTTCCCGTTGAATTCCGCACCGTTGTTGTGCTTGCCGACATTCAAGGCATGGATTACACCGAAGTCGCGGCCGCAGCAAAAGTTCCGCTTGGCACCATCAAGAGCCGCCTCGCGCGCGCGCGTTTACGCCTGCGCGAATGTCTGCGCGGATTTGAGGAACTATTACCCGCTTCATTTCGTCTTGAAGGGGAGCATAATTGATGAATAACCGCGACCTCGAACTCCTCTCTACTTATCTTGATGGACAACTCAACCCGACTGAATCTGCGCAACTGGAATCTCGCGTCGCTTCTGACCACGAGTTGGAATCCACGTTAGCTGATCTTCGCGCCGCCCGCGGTATTCTCCGCAAACTCCCCAAGCGCAAAACCCCGCGCAATTTCACCCTCACCCGCAAAATGGTTGGACTCAATCCGCCTTTGCCGCGTTCATATTCATTCTTCCAATTTGCAACTGCATTTGCAAGTGTGTTATTGGTGTTGACCTTTGCGACAAATCTATTAGTTCCACGATTAAGTTATGTTGGGCAAATAAATAGAGGTTCGGGCGGCGGCAGTGGAGGTGGATATGGCGGCGAACCCATTTCGCCGCAATCTGCTCCTGCAGCGGCGGCAGAAGTTGCCGCAACAGAAGCTCCGGCCGCGACTGAAGCGCCGATGATGGAAACAGCACCCCTTGCCACTGTCGCTGCTGATTCTGCGCTCGAAGCCCCAACCGAGATGTCTGCGGGAAAATCTGCGGGGACGGAAAATTCCGCGCAACAGGATCAACCCCAAGCGCTGAACGTCGCGTTGATTCCCATCGGCTGGCAGATCAGTTTTCTGATTGTCGGTGTAATTAGCGCGCTGATCATGTTCGCTTTACGTCAATCTGCAAAAATAAAATGGCAATAAGAGATAGTCACATCAAATTCTGCCCGCGCTGTGCCGCAGAGGTAGCCCGCCAGGAGAAGTTCGGCGGCGTGCGCCCGGTTTGCCCGCAGTGCGGGTGGATTTATTTTATTGACCCGAAAGTTGCCGCAGCTACTCTCATTGAAGTGGATGGCCGCGTTTTGCTTGTGCGTCGCGCGAATGAACCTTTCCGCGGGTTGTGGACTTTGCCCGCTGGTTTTGTCAACGGCGGAGAAGATCCCGCAGAAGCCGCCATGCGCGAATGTTTGGAAGAGACCGGTTTAAGTGTGCGCATCACACGCGTGCTGGATGTGATCGCGGGTCAGGAGCACGAGCGCGGCGCGGATTTTATTATTGTCTATCATGCTGAAGTTGTAAGCGGGGAATTATGCGCTGCGGACGATGCCGATGCTGCTGAATGGTTCGCGCGCGATCAATTGCCCCCGTTGGCATTCAAAGCCACGCAAAAAATTTTACTGGAATAAAAAAGGTCACACTTGAAGTGTGACCTTTTTTGCGATATCAATTCTTGTGAAGCCGATTCGGGATAAGTAATAAAAACCCAATCGCGATAATCACTTGCCCGATCAATACCCCTGTTGCCTGTAATGGACCGAAATACGGAACTTGCGGGTAAGCCTGTGATCCCATGCCAAACACATCCGCCAAACCGGCAAAGACGCAGACTACAAATCCTGTTGCGACAATTCGAGAGCCGATCTCCGAGATGATCGTGCGTTCATAGCCCGACCATAATGTGACGATGCCCATATATCCGCCCAAACAAATGAAGGCAAGCCCCATAAGGAATACCGCGATCTGAACAAAGCCGACGACGGGGCTGCGATCCCAGCCGAATAAATTGGGCTTTGTGCCAATGGCAAAGATGAGTAAGCCTATAATGGTGATTGCAAAACTTATTCGCAAACGAGGTAAGACAGCGTCATCATGAGGCGTATTCTCCAGGTTGGTGAAAGGGGAATCAGTGTTCATGAGTTTGGTAAATCTCTTTTCAACCGTGTG
Source organism: Anaerolineaceae bacterium (assembly GCA_009885525.1). Taxonomy (GTDB): domain Bacteria; phylum Chloroflexota; class Anaerolineae; order Anaerolineales; family Villigracilaceae; genus Villigracilis. The sequence continues at coordinate 6,571 of VFKN01000189.1, forward strand.
ACCCAATTGCCGCCCAGTATGTTGGCAATATCTGTTTCGGAATAGCCGCGCGTTTGTAATAAGGGAGTTAACTTTTGCAAGTCCGCGATCGTGTCAATTTCCGGTGGAACAGATTCCACACCAAAGCCGCCATCGAAATCCGAACCGATACCTGTGTGCAATGCATCTCCCGCGATCTGGCAGATGTGATCGATGTGGTTGGCAACATATTCAAGCGGAACTTCATCCCGCTGATGTTTGCCGACAAGCCAGCCTGCTTTGAGATAGGAGTTATACGGAACCACGCCGATGACGCCGTCGCGCTCGATGATACCTTCAATGATTCGATCTGAAAAATGGCGATTTGAGTTGTCGGTGAGCATTAATGAAAGGCAGTTGGCATGTGTGCCAACAATGGGACCGCGATAAATATCAAGCGCTTCCACTGCGGCTTGCTCGTCCATGTGACTGAGGTCGAGCGTGAAATTGTACTCAGCCATCGCGGCGAGTAATTTGCGCCCGTCAGCAGTCAGCGGGCCGGGTTCTTTCCAGCCGCCGCAATACCGCGTGCCAACCCATGCGGGTCCGATCAAACGCACGCCGAGTTCGTACCACTCTTCCAATTCATCCAAATTGCGGATGCCTTCCGCGCCTTCCATGAGGACCACCATCCCGACGGGATGTCCGCTTGAAGCGGGGGTAGGGGATGACCAGCTGCCCAGAATCGCATCGAGGTCGCGATTGGTCGCGATAAGGCGGAATTTATCGGGGATGGAATCCGTCATTCGGTGGTAGGTCATCAATTGTTCACGATAAAGTTTATGGGCTTCGTCGTACGTTTTGTAAACTTGTTTTGTGTTTTGGCCGCTGTTCCAGCGAACAGGTAGCGCAAACAGCGTTGAGAAGATGACTGCAACCTGTCCGCGCTGGTAATCTGCCCAGCCGACAGTTGCGCTTTCATTTTCGGTCAATAATGGATCGCTGATTTTTTCGATCTGGCGTGTTTCGGCTGCGGAGCGCGTGTAATCGCGTCCGTGTCTGAGCATGTTATAGGCAATATCTGCGTGAGCGTCAACTATGATTGGCATATTATTGAAAAGCGCGCCTTGCGGCGCGCTCTGTATTATTTATTCTTTGGTCTCGTTTATAACATCTTCTTTTGGTTCTTCTTTGATCTCTTCTTTGACTTCTTCATCTTGATCACGGAATTCCTGTGTGAGCATTTTGAAGTCTTTGTCAGCGAACGCGGCTGAGTCTACTTTTCGAAGGCTGAGACCGATACGGTGCTGGTCAGTGTCGATGCGGATGACGCGCAACGTTTTGGCTTCACCTTCTTTGAGAACTTCTTTTGGATGTTCCACGCGGTTTTCGCTTAACTCGGAGATGTGGATGAGACCCTCGATGTCGCCTTCGAGTCGGGCAAATGCGCCGAACTTGGTCAGGCGGGTGATTGTGCCTTCAACCAGCTGGCCGATGCTGAATTTTTCGATGCGGCTCTTCCAGGGGTCGTCCTGTAAGGCGCGCATGGATAAGCCGATGCGTTTCTTGTCGCGGTCAATGTTGATGACCTTGACTTTAACTTCCTGGCCGACCTCGAGAATTTCCTTGGGGTGAGCGAGACGATCCCATGAGAGTTCGGAGAGGTGAACCAAGCCGTCTGCGCCGTTGAGATTGACGAAAGCGCCAAAGTCAGCAAGGCTGGTGACACGGCCTGTGTATACCTTGCCTTCTTCCAATTCACCGATAACGCGGTCTTTCATCGAGGCACGTGATTCGGTGTTGGTGTTGCGTTCGGAAAGGATCAAGCGGCGGCGTTCGCGGTCCACTTCAATGATGCGGACGGAGATCGGCTGCCCGACCATTTTTTGCCAGCGTTGTTCAGGGGTGTCGCCGGAAGATTGTGCGCGGCGTGTGGCGCTGATCTGTGAAGAAGGAACGAAACCGCGCAGATTGCCAACGGCTGCGATCAATCCACCTTTGTTGAAACCAATGATCTTTGTATCGATCACAGTTTCATCAACGATCATCTTTTCAACGTTTTCCCAGGACATTTCTTCCTGTGCGCGTTTAAACGACAGGACGACATTACCATTTTGATCTTCAGGATTAAGGACAAAAACGTTTACTTCCTGTCCCACCTTTAATTCGGCGCGTTCTTCAGCTGTAAGTTGCTCCAGCTCGCGTCCAGCGACAACGCCTTCGGATTTTGCGCCAACGCTAATAAGAATTTGATTCGTACCGATGCTTGCGATAACACCTTTGCGGATCTCGCCTACTTGAGGCAACTCCACACTCAAAGATTCGGTTTCAAGCAATGATGCCATTGTTTGATTGTTGGGCTGATCTCCTTGGGTATTTTCGGCTCCTTGCCCGTTCAGGGCTTTATTTTCATCCATTACTCACGGCTCCAATTAACTGAAATATAAATTGAATTATACAAGTGAATTCATAACTTGACAACCCTGCAATCAGTTTTTCTAAAAGCACGTTCAAAATGCTTATGGTATGATTCGTTTTGGTAATGGTTTTGCAGAATTTGTTGACAAAACAAAATTGCCCGTTTTATACCATTACCGTTTTTTATTATCTCAGTTAGCGGCAACTAAATTTTAGATGTACGCAATATCATGGAATATTTTTTAAATTTAGAGGAAAAAATGGAAGAGAAAAAATCTAATAATACCCTTTTAATTGTGGTCGGAATTGTGATTTTGGTGTGCTGTATTTGTGCCATTGTGATTGGTATGGGTTCGTATATATTTTATGGATACATTCAAACCTTGCCGGTGACCAGTAGTGATCCGTTCATCCCAATGCCACAAGATGCAAACACGGCGACTCCCGCACCCGAAGTGACGCGTCCGCCTGTTGAGTCAATTTCACCGGACACGTTGAATATTTTGCAATCCGAAGTTGTTCCTGAAAATGACCCTTATCAATTGGCTTGCGAGTTGCAAAATATTTGCGATGTCCCAAAGACCGTGCAGGGCAAATCCTATAAAGTTGGCGATCAGGATAAGTTCTGGATCTCGAACTCGGATACTGCTGAGCATAGCCAGATTACGGCGACGTTAAAGTATGAGACTCCGCATTCCTTTTTTTGGGTGGAGGAAGGCACGAGTGTCAACGAAAAAGATATGAAAGCGTTGATGGATACCTTCGAGACGAAGATCTATCCCACCGACCGCGAATTCTTCGGCAGCGAATGGACTCCCGGCGTGGATGGAGATCCGCATGTCTTTGTTATTTATGCAACCAGTATCGGTAGTAATACCGCCGGTTACTTTAGCCCGGGCAACTCATACAACCCGTTGGTGAAGAAATATTCCAACGGACATGAGACCTATGTGTTAGGAACCAGTCAGGCGCTTTCTGATGAATATACCTATAGTGTGCTGGCGCATGAATTTGTCCATATGATCCAATTCCCGACTGATCGGAACGATGTTTCATGGATTAGCGAAGGCTTTGCAGAAGTGGGCTCTTTCCTTAATGGTTATTATATCGGCGGCCATGATTACGGATATATGCAAAATCCCGACTTACAATTGAACACTTGGGTAGATACTTCATCGCCTGACTCTAGTCCGCATTATGGATCGAGTTTCCTATACCTCGCTTATTTCCTCGACCGTTTTGGCAAGGATGCCACTAAAGCGTTGACGAACAACCCTGAAAACGACATCACCAGCGTGGATGACACCCTCGCCACACTCAATATCACCGACCCGCAAACCGGCAAGGTCATCACCGCAGATGATGTCTACGTGGATTGGGCCATTGCAAATCTGCTTCAGGATAAATCTGTAGGTGATGGACGCTATATATATAATAATTATCCCGATGCGCCTCAAGCCTCCGCAACAGAAACAATCTCCACCTGTCCGCAATCGGCGCTGTCGCGTGATGTGCATCAATATGGCGTGGATTACATCGCAATCGACTGTGCGGGCGATTACACGCTTTCTTTCACCGGCTCCACGGTCACGGGGCTTTTGCCCACGGAAGCAAACTCGGGCAAATATGCGTTCTGGTCGAATCGCGGCGATGAATCGGATATGACCCTGACGCATGAATTTGATTTCACCCAAGCCAGCGGCGATGTCAAATTGAATTTCCACACATGGTATGACCTTGAAAAGGATTGGGATTATCTTTTTGTCGAAGCGTCTGAAGACGGCAAGACTTGGCAGATTATCAAGACTCCCTCAGGCACAGATACAAATCCTTCGGGAAATTCATACGGCTGGGGTTATACCGGTGCAACGAATGCATGGATCGAAGAATCTGTTGACCTTTCGCAATTCGCGGGCAAGAAGGTTTTTGTCCGCTTCCAATATATTACCGATGCAGCAGTTAATGGGCAGGGCTTCATGCTCGATGATGTTTCAGTGGATGCGGTCGGCTACAAGACCGATTTTGAAACTGACGCGGGCGGCTGGGATGCAAAGGGATTTGTCCGTGTGCAAAACGTGCTCCCGCAGACCTTCCGCCTCGCGCTGATTATGAACGATAAAACCGTTCAAATGATCAATATCAATCCCGATCAAACTGCGGAAATTCCGCTTTCGTTGAAGTCGGGCGATAAAGCGGTTCTCGTTGTCGTTGGCACAACCCGCTTTACACGCGAGATTGCCACGTATCAAGTTGAAATAAAATAACGAGTATGCGTCGCGCCCAATTCTGGAGTCAGGCAGCTTGCTGCCTGAGATGTCCATCAGCAAGCTGATGGACTCCAGAATCAGGTGTGGTGCATTTTATTTTTGGAGAAACCATGTCCGCAGCCGAAAAATCTCAAATCCTAAACTTGTACAATATGATCGCCTATCAGGAAGGCGCTGTTGTCAGCCGCCAGATCACAAAAGCAGAGGCGGGCAACGTCACGCTTTTTGCATTTGATACAGATCAAGGTTTAAGCGAACACACCGCGCCATTCGATGCGCTGGTTCATATTCTCGATGGCGAAGCGCAGGTGACCATCTCCGGAACGCAGTTCAACTTGAAAACATGCGATGCGATCATCATGCCTGCGAATGAACCGCACGCGCTTAAAGCCGTGCAAAGATTTAAAATGCTGCTGACCATGATCCGCGTGTAATTAACTCACCTTACGCAAGCAAAACTCCGAAGGAGTGGAATGATTATAGATTTGCATAAGATTGACACGAGATAACCCCGAAGGGGTGTCATGTTTTTATGGCACAAATCATGCCATCCCTTTGGGATTTGAATGCCTGTACGCCTTTATTCTATAATCCTATCATCCCTTCGGGATTGAGTCCTGCGTAAGGCGAGTAATTAATCCAAGTCACTATCTTACTTTTCTTCCGGCGCATGCCTGCAAGTCATGCGCCGGGGGAGTCGTGGAGAGCACAGAGAAATTCTTTAAGACTCCGCGGCTTTACGATTCAAAACCAGCGATGATGTTATGTTTCGTTGCAGGTGACACATGGATTGATTGCTGGCATAAATAAAAGTAACAGTTTCATTTCGCTTTCAACTCACCAACCCAAAATAAGTTTCCTGCCTTATAATTAACCCTACACTATGATGGTATTAGACAGACCAGCCAGCAACCGAAAGACAATCGCCGTACTTGGCGCACAGTTAAGCCGCGTGTGGGGCGCTGAATTTATGTCGGGCGTGATGGACTCTGCAAAGGCCCATGATGTTAACGTGGTTTATTTTGTGGGGGGCAAGCCGGTTGCCATTGCAGCACCTGAAATGGGCGGGAGGTCTTACGGATTGTACGACCTGATCAAGCCCGGTCAATTTGACGGCATTTTACTTGCCGCAGATATTGGTCACACCTCTGCCGAAGATGTTAAGAATTTTTGTCGCGTATTTGCGCCCACGCCGATCGCATCCTTTGCGGTGCAGGCGGAGGGCGTTTCTTCTTTTATCGCAGATAATGAGAATGGCATGCGCGCCGTCATCCGCCATTTGATCGAAGTACATGACTACAAGCGTATTGCATTCATTCGCGGCAGGCAGGGACAGATAGAATCGGACATCCGCTTCAACGCTTATAAGGAAGAATTAAAAGCGCATGGAATCCGCTTTGAGGAAAAACTTGTCCTCGAAGGTGACTTTAGCCCCGAGAGCGGGCGCGTCGCTGTGCGTAAATTGTTAGATGACCTGGGAATTCGCGTACAGGCAATCGCCGCATCGAATGACCGCATGGCATTCGGCGCGATGGAAATCCTGCAGCAGCGCGGAATTCAAGTCCCCGATAGTATTGCCCTAACCGGCTTTGACGATATCAGCGAATCACAATCCATGGGTGTGCCGTTGACGACCGTGCACCAATCATTTTATGACGCAGGTAAACTTTCTTTTGATGCGTTATTAAAACGCATGAATGGTGAACATGTGAATGAAGTCACCATATTGCCTACGCAATTGGTCGTCCGCTGGTCGTGCGGCTGCCTGCCCGAAAGTGTCAAAAGGGCTGAAGTGAAAGCAAAGGAAGTGGCGCAAACCGGCAGACTTGAGAATAAACGTGAGGCGGCAATCCGCGCGTTATTTGGGGCGGCAGGAATTTCGGAAAGTGATCCGCTTGGGGCACAATATTCAGATATTTTTGGGCGCATGTGGGATGTATTTCTTTCAAGTTTGAATGAACCTGGTAAAAGCGACGCATTCCTCAAGATGGTGCAATCTTCCATTGAGGTTTTGCAGCGTAACGGATACGAGTCAACCACCTGGCATAATGTTATCTCCACGTTGAGGAAATACGCGTTGGGCGGCATATCAAGCCACACGATAATGCTGCATGCCGAGAATTTATTTCAGCAAGCGCGCATGCTGGTAGGTGAATTATCCCAGCGCGCGCAGGCATTCCGCCGTTTGCAATTTGAACAACAGGAAGAAGTGTTAGGCGGTTTCGGTTTTTCGATGGCGCCCGCGATGACGCTTGAAGAGATTGGCGACGCAATCTCGAAACATTTCCCGGCGCTCGGTTTGGAACGCTGGTATGTAATGTTTTATAGCGATGTCAGTTCACCCGGTTCGATCTCATCCCCGATGCCTGAAAGTTATAGTTTACTTTTGCAATATGATCAAAAGACATTCCAGATCCCGCAGGAAAAATCTTCAATCGCTACAGGGCGTTTGGTGCCGCGTGGAAAGACCCCCGAAGATCATCGTTATACCGCGTTAGTAATGCCATTGTCTTTAGCGAGCAATCGTTTCGGTTTTATGTGGGTAGAGCTGGGCCCCACCGATTGGGATGTGTACCTGCGTTTGAAGAACCTGCTCTCCAGTGCGCTCCTGCGTACCATGCTGGTACAGCAGCGTGAATTGGCGCAAAAAGAAGTGGAACGACTCCTCGGTGATGCGCGTGAACGCGCAGTGGATCTTGCCCGTGCGCGTGATGAGGCTGAAAAATCCGCTGCACAAAATGCAAAACTATATGAAAATGAACAAGTACGCCGCCATGCAGTGGAAGGGCTGGCGCGTTCGTCGCGTCAATTGTCCTCGCTGACAACTGTAGATAAATTACCCCAACAGATCCTCGAGCAGCTGCAACAAGTATTGTCTTACGACTGCGGAGTTTTATTTATTGAGGATGTGAACGGCGAGCCGCTTGTTCGCTCTCACCTCGGTATGCCCGAAGGCGCGAATGTTTCTGAATTCCAATTAAAGATCAACGGCGCGGATTTTTATAAAACTGTCGCGCGAAAAGGGGAAATCCTGCTGGTCAGCGACGTGAATTCGGCGAAGAGCTGGGAGCAGCCGGATTGGCTGCCGCAGAATCGTTCTTGGCTGGGGCTGCCGTTATACTCAAAAGATAATGTAATTGGTTTGCTGGTGCTTGGACGAATTAAAAATCCCTTCACCGAAGATGATAGTTTGCTGGCTACTACCTTTGCCATGCAGGCGACTGTCGCTTTGGATAACGCGCGTTTGTATGATGAGGTGATGGGCATCAGCCAGATGATGGAACGCATGGTCTCGCAGCGCGTGGAGGAATTGAACAAAGCATACACCACACTTGCAAAGCATGATAATAATAAATCAGCATTCATTCAGGTTGCAGCGCATGAGTTACGCACACCGTTGACCGTTATCAAGGGCTATCTTGGCATGCTGCAATCCGCTCCCGCAATTAAAAGCAATGAACCGCTCTCGCAAGCGATTGACGGCGTGATGCAAGGGACGAATCGTCTGCATCAGATCGTGAACAGCATGTTGGATGTCGCCCGCCTGGACAGCCAGGCAATCAACCCGCATATTGAACCTGTCAATTTAAGTTTGATCGTGCGGCTTGTGCATAAGGATTACGTCAAAGATATTGAATCCCGCAATTTGACTTTTATCATCACCGATGATATTAAGGATATTCCCCCGTTGTTAGCCGACCCTGAATTATTTAAGAAGGCAATGGATCATGTGATTGTCAACGCGATCAAGTTCACACCGGATGGCGGGACTGTTACCGTTTCCGCTAAAGTTGTGGATGATCCGCGGGCGGGCAAGTGCGCCGAGATCCGTGTGAAAGATAGCGGCATCGGTATTGATGAGGAACATCACAAGATCATCTTTGAGAAGCTATATCAATTGGGAAAAGTGGAGTTGCATTCCTCCAGTCGTACTAACTACAAAGGCGGCGGCGCAGGTCTGGGACTGGCAATCGCGCAAGGTATTGTCAGAGCACTGCAAGGCAACATCTGGGTGGAAAGTTCCGGCCATGATGAAGTCAACTTCCCCGGCTGCACCTTCTTTATCCGCCTGCCGTTGGTGAAGTAGAAACTTATCGTAAATTCCCTTAAATACAAATTGGGCGAGGTAACCTCGCCCAATTTGTATTTAAAAAAACCAATGATCTCAGGTTTATTTATTCGGCATTATTTCCATTGTGATTTGAATCCCCGTTCTGTGCAAACCAGTTGTGTATCTGATTGCGCAATGGACGTAAGACTCCGAGGTGCATGAGCATCAACGCAGAGATGGAAACCATTACGGTGAAAATCGCAAAATCCCCAAATAACATTATTCCGTTTGCATCGGAGGTGAAAACGTAGCGGAAGATAATGGCAAATAATTGCAGCACACTGATAATGAGAAGCGGAATGGCGAAAGGACGCAGGTCATGGTCTTCTATTAAAAGATGCAGGCAAATTAAAACAGACAGCCCGCCCAACAGCATAGTCAAATATGCCCAGAAGTGTACGCTGTCATATCTTTGTATATAAAGTTTTTCAATGACTTTGAGATACATAACGCTAGTTGCAGCGAGACATACCCATAAATAAAGATGGATGATGATGGGGTAAACCAAATTTCCAAAGACGCGAATACTTGCCAGCCCCACGACCCAGCCGAACAGGAATGCAAACCCCAACACAATGGCTTTGACCAACAGCCCATCCAGACTGGCAGCCAACCCCTCGTTGAAAATATCAAAGACCAGTTTTGCCCCACCAAGCAGGGATCCTGTTAATGTTGCAAGACTGACGAACATGGTAGCGACGCTGAGCATGCCGCGCGTGTCCACTTTGTTGCGGACGGGCGCGCTTTTTCTTTCAAAAAATGGAGGGACTTTAGGTAGTGGTTCTTTTGGCTTGGCCATGGTTATTCTCCAACCCCACGAAGGGGATGTAACTATTTTGTGAATCAAAAACTGTTAGGCTTTTTCCCTGAAATCATAGATGCCATCACGGATCAGCCATTTGGCATTGCAACCCGTGCAAAGTAAGTGCTTTTTTTTATCTTCCAGTTTTTCGCCTCCGCAATCGGGACATTTGAAAAGGTCGAGCATGTTCAATGGGGTCTCATTTTTCGCGCCGCCGGTTTTTATCGCCTTTACGAAAACACTGGGGGTGAATTGGAACAACGCGCCTGTCGGTTGGAAAACTCCATCCAGCGCGGCGAGGATCTTCGCGGGGACGATCCGCTTTAGCAGTCCGAGTCTAAAATGGGATACGGTGAGGGTCTTCTCAATATTGAAACCCAATTCGTTTAGCCAGTTGCGTATCGCTTTGGGATGAAAGTCAAAATTCAATTTGACGAATTCAACCGGTTCAAGCGTGAACGGATTCCAATCCTGTTTTCCAAGCCAGTAGCGCAAAATGGATTTGAGATTCAACTTGTTGGCAAACTCAAGGATGAAGGTTGCGTTGGTTTGCAGCACATTTTTTATCTGGCTTAACGCTTTGGGCGCATCCGCCATGTGATGCAAAGCGCGGATCATGGTCGCGGCGTCGAACGTATTGTCGCGGAAGGGCAGGCGATAAATATCCGCGGCGACGTAGATGTATTTTGGAGAGATTCCTAATTTCTCCTGCGCCTGTGCCAGCTGTGTGGTGGAATAATCGAGCAGGACAATTTTCTCGAAGCCGGAATAGCGCGGGGTGTTGCGTCCCGCGCCCGCGCCCAATTCGAGCATGAGTTTTCCTCTTTGGGGAAGTAATCGCTTTAAAGCAATGGCTTCGGCAAGATCTTCATATTCGCGTCCGCCTTGTTCCCAAAATGAGGTTTGATAATCGGAGCCTTCGTAGTTGCAAACGGGAGGGGTGTTTGTCATGAGAGAGTAGAGAGTAGAGAGTAGAGAGTAGTAATTTTCCATTCTCTATTCATCCACCTTTACCTGCCAATTGCTCGATACGTGAATCCCATTTCTTTCATTACCTTGGGATCGTAGATGTTGCGCCCGTCGTAAATGACCGGAGTGTTGAGCAGGCCTTTTACTTTTTCAAGATCGAGCTGCTTGAACTCATTCCATTCGGTGATGACCATTAACGCGTCGCAGCCTTTTGCCATATCATATGCGTTGTTGAACATTTCCACCGCGGGCAAAATCGGACGCGCCACTTCCATTGCGACGGGATCATATCCGCGCACTTTCGCGCCCTCTTTGGTCAGTTCTTCTGCGATATCAATGGCTGGCGCATCGCGCATATCATCTGTATTCGGTTTGAACGCCAGACCCAGCAAGCCGATGGTTTTGCCTTTCAAGCCTTGCCCTGAGCCTGTCGAAGCGGCGCCGATCATTTCTGAGACGTGCTTCACCGCCATTTTACGGCGATCATAGTTCACTTCCATCACGTCGTTCAAAATGCGCGGATTGAGTCCTTTTTCCTTTGCCATGAACGCCAGCGCTTCGACATCTTTGGGGAAGCACGAGCCGCCCCAGCCGAGACCGGCATCCAAAAAGTGACGGCCAATGCGCGCGTCATAGCCCATGCCCGCAGCCACTTCCTTCACATCCGCGCCGACCAATTCACACAGGTCTGCCAGTTCATTCATAAACGAGATTTTTGTGGCAAGGAAAGCGTTGCTCGCATACTTGATCATTTCCGCAGTGCGCAGGTCGGTAATGACGATTGGCGCGCGCAAGGGCAAATGTAAATGTGCCACTTTGTTCGCGGCATCCTTATCCATCGAGCCGATTACGGTGCGGTGCGGATTCGTGAAATCTGCAATCGCGGAGCCTTCGCGCAAAAACTCGGGGCAGGAAACCACCGCGAAATCCATCGGCTTGGGCTGGGCATCCTTCACGATGTCTGCGACCCAATCGCCAGTTCCGATCGGAACCGTGGATTTGTTAATGATGACCAGCGGCGCAACCATGTTCTCCGCAATGGATTTTGCGGCCGCAGCCACATATTGCAAGTCTGCGCCGCCATCCACGCCCGAAGGCGTGCCAACAGCAATGAAGGCATATTCAGCATCCTTCAATGCTTCTTTGTAAGACGTGGTAAATGTGATCCGCCCTGCGCTGACATTGCGTTTTACCAGTTCATCCAGCCCGGGCTCGTAAATGGGCATGATGCCCTTTTTGAGATTTTCCACGCGCTGCTCGTTCACGTCCAGCGCGGTTACGCGGTTACCAAGATCGGCAAAGCAAGCCGCAGTTACAAGTCCGACGTATCCGACGCCGACAACACAAATTTGTTTCATAGCAATTCCTTTTTTATGAGAATGATGTGGTGATTTACGAATCAATTCTTGTTGATCCAATACTCCACGCTTTTTACAAGTTGATCGAGATCGATTGGCTTGGTGAGATATTCATCACAGCCGGCATTCATCGCCCGCTGACGGTCACCCGGCAGCGCATGTGCCGTCAACGCGATCACTGGAATAGGAGGTATGCCCGCATCTCTTTTGATTAAACTAGTTGCGGTCCAGCCGTCCATTTCGGGCATTGAAAGGTCCATAATGATCAGGTCTGGTTTTTGTTTGCTTGTTGCGTGTACCCCGTCACGCCCGTTCATCGCGAGAAAAGTTTCATAACCGTTCTTTTCAAGGATGAAACGCACAAGCTCATACGTGTCAATATTATCTTCTACAACGAGTATGTATTTTTTCTTCATTTTGTTAATATACTACGTCTCACGGTTACAGGCAATGTGTATAATTGCATAATATTATGAAAATCCTCTTCGTAGCCGATTGCCGCTCGCCCATCGCTCAAAACTGGATTCGCTACTTTGCCGCACGCGGAGACGAAGTGTACCTTGCTTCCACCTTTCAAGGTGATCTGGGATTTCCCCTCGCTCGAGTGGAGTTTACCCCCGCAGCCTTCAGCACCGTCAAAAAGCAAATCCAATCCCCATTAAGCGCGACTTCTTCTTTGCCCACCGGTTTGCGTACCCGCATCCGTCAATGGCTCGGCCCGCTGACATTACCCCTCGACGCCCTAAAATTACGCGCCTTAATCCGCGAAGTCCAACCAGATTTAGTTCACGCGCTGCGTGTCCCCTACGAAGGAATGTTGACCGCAATCGCAATCCCTAATCACCAATTACTAATTACTTCAGTATGGGGCAACGACTTCACCCTCCACGCGCCCTCCACGCCGCTGATGGGATATTACACCCGCAAGACGATGCAAGCCGTCACCGCCCTGCACGCGGATTGCGAGCGCGATATCCGCCTCGCGCGCGAATGGGGACTTGACCCGCATAAGCGCACGCTGGTCACACCGGGCAATGGCGGAATCCGCGCGGATATTTTTTACCCGCCCGCCGAACCTGTCCGCGAGCCGGTCATCATCAACCCGCGCGGAAATCGCGCTTATGTGCGTAATGATTCATTCTTCAAAGCGATTCCATTGGTGCTGGCAAAATATCCTGACGCAAAATTCATCTGCAGTTCCATGCAGGGTGACGCGCAGGCAATTCAATGGGTGAAAGAATTAAATATCGAACATGCGGTCACGTTGAATCCGCCCGTCTCGCACACTGAAATGGCGGAGATTTTTCGCCGCGCGCAAATTATCGTCTCCCCAACTATTCACGATGGCACGCCGAACTCGCTGCTCGAAGGCATGGCTTGCGGATGTTTCCCGATTGCCAGCGACCTTGAATCCATCCGCGAGTGGATCACGCATGGGCAAAATGGTTTGCTTATGAATGCCAATAATCCCCAATCCATTGCCGATGCGATTCTGCTTGGCATAGAAAGAGAAGACCTGCGGCGCGAGGCAGCAGGTCTCAATGCGAAAATTATCTCTGCGCGTGCGGAGTACGAACAGAATATGGAAAAGGCGGTGGAATTTTATGAGGAGGTTATAGGTAGGCAGGTACACAAGTAGACAAGTAGGTAGGCAGGTAGACAAGTACACAGGTAGACAGGTACACAGGTCACAAGGAGTCACATGTTTACTTGTTTCCCTGTTTCCCTGTTTACTTGTCTACTTGTTTACAACCCTACATCTCTCTCGGCGCCTTCAACGATTCCAATCGTCCACGCAACTCAATGCGGCGTGAGTCAGCCGCGTGGCGAACTTCGTTCATGAAGCCCTGTCCGCGGTCGCGCAATTCGCCGCGCAAATTCTCGCCTGATTCAGGCGCCAGCAGCAACGCAATTGTGGAGCCGACCAGCCCGCCCACCATAATCCCAATTAGAAAACCGAACATTCTACGCATGATGAAATTCTCCTTCACTGAAATGTGATAGTTTTTGAGATGAAACTCGTTTAAAATAATTATACTGCTATTCTCGTAACACAGAGGTAGCACAGACTTAAGTCTGTGCTACACCGTAAGAAATGGCTTTTTGTTTCCGTCAAGATAGCAGCACAACGGAACCCGCGCGTATCCAAGTGAACGCGACGGAGTTAATCTTATCAAACCGAAATCGCGCGCATATTCAGGGTGACAGCGCGCAAAGCGGACTCTACCTTTACCGGAGGGTACCATGTCTACCACGACAATTTCTGCAAGCACGTCAACCCGTAAAAAGGTGACCACGCTCACGTTCCGCCAGAAAAAGGAACGCGGCGAACCGATCACCATGCTGACCGCCTATGACTATCCTACTGCAATGGCGATAGACAAGGCTGGTATTGATTCCATCCTCGTCGGCGATTCGCTGGCGATGGTGGTTTTAGGCTACGAGAACACGCTGCCCGTTACGATGGACGAAATGCTCCATCATGCGCGCGCGGTGGCTCGCGGCTCGAAATCGGCGCTATTAGTGGGCGATATGCCGTTCATGTCCTATCAAATCTCAACTGAAGAAGCAGTCAGAAACGCGGGCAGATTCTTGCAACAAGGCGGCATGGATGCGGTCAAACTCGAAGGCGGGCGCGAGCGGGCGGATGCTGTCCGCGCGATTGTGGGAACGGGCATTCCTGTGATGGGGCATCTCGGACTCACGCCGCAATCCGTCCATCAACTTGGCGGATTCCGCGCGCAAGGGAAAACTGCCAGCGCCGCGCAGCGTTTACTCGAAGACGCGAAAATTCTCGAAGACGCAGGCGCGTTCAGCATTGTGTTGGAATCTGTTCCGGCGCGTTTGGCGGAATTTATCTCGAAACAAATTTCCATTCCCACTATTGGAATCGGTGCGGGCGCAAGCTGTGACGGTCAGGTGCTTGTCACGCACGATCTGCTCGGTTTGTTTGAGCGCTTCACGCCGAAGTTCGTTAAACAATATGCGAACTTCCATGAAGTGATGAACAAGGCTTTCACAGAATATGTTGATGACGTGGAAACGAAAAAATTTCCCGCCGTTGAACATACGGTTGAAATGAGTGACGATGAATGGGAAGAGTTTGAACGTTTGAATGTTTCAAAGTTGGAACGTTAAGAGCGGAGTAAGTGATGAACAATAATATTTTATTGGTCGGTACTGGCGCATTAGCAACTTTATTTGCGGCGCGATTAAGCGAAGCGGGACATTCTGTATCCATGTTGGGGACGTGGAAAAAAGGATTGCAAGCCCTTCAAGAAAACGGCGCGCGCATCGTGGATGCGAATGGAGTCGAGCGCGCATATAAAGTCCATGTAACGGATGATCCTTATGACGTTACCCCTGCAAAATTTGCATTGGTCTTGGTGAAATCATGGCAGACAGAGCGTGCAGCGAGTCAACTCAAAACCGCGCTGGCAAGTGATGGTCTCGCGGTGACTCTGCAAAACGGACTCGGCAACCGCGAAACACTTGTGCGCGATCTCGGCGCGGAGCGCGTTGCTTTGGGTGTGACGACTACCGGCGCGACCCTTGTCGCTCCGGGGTTGGTGCGAAGCGGCGGGGAGGGAGTCATATCGGTTGAGCAGAATCAACTCCTTGGTCCGCTTGAAGCGGCGCTGCGCGCATCCAATTTTAATTTGCAGGTGGTTAATGATGCGCAGTCGCTCATTTGGGGCAAGCTGGTCATCAACGCCGCGATCAATCCGCTTACGGCGCTGCTGCGAATCTCGAATGGCGAATTGCTGGCGCGTCCGGCTGCGCGAAAAATGATGGCTTCGCTGGCGCGTGAAACGGCGGATGTAGCCGCGGCTGAGTCTGTGCATTTGCCGTTTAGCAACCCCGTCAGCGCGGCGGAGGATGTGGCGCGCAAAACCGCGTCCAATATTTCTTCGATGTTCCAGGATGTGCGCCGTGGCGCTCCCACCGAAATTGACGCGATCTGCGGCGCGGTGACGAAATACGGCGAGAAGCACGGCGTTGATACTCCCTATAACCGCGCGTGCTGGAGAATGGTGCATGCGGCAGTCGGCCATGCTTAATCAACTCTGGAGTCGATTCGTCATACCGCAAGCGTGACCTACTACACTACTCGCCTCATTTGACGCATGGTAAGATACATAAAAAATTGGTAGTGGGCTTTTCCAAATGATGGTATAAAAGGGACATGATAAGCAAAATGGTAGTTTTTCACTGTCCTGAGTGCGATAGCACAAATGTAGTCAAGAATGGCAAAA
>VFKN01000016.1 GCA_009885525.1 Anaerolineaceae bacterium
ATTCTTCCTTTAACCTTGACCTTGCCCGAAGTCGGCGCGGTCACACGCGAGAGGATCTTTAGCAGTGTACTTTTCCCCGCGCCGTTACGCCCGATGATGCCAAGCACTTCGCCTTGTTCCACTTTGAAACTGACATCCTTAAGCGCCCAAAGTTCCTCGCCGTCACGGTTGCCGTGATCTTTCTCGCCGATCCGCAGCATAGGGTTTGGCTTGCCACGAATCTTTGCCCACCATAGGTTTAAGTCATGCGTAAATGTACCCGTCCCGATCTGCCCGAGGCGGTAGGTTTTGGAGAGGTTTTCAACAGAGATAACTGTAGTCATAGGGGAAAGGACGGGGTTGTCTATAATTCATCCGCCAACTTTAATACAGCCTGATATGTGGCAGGGGACAGGCGAAACCTTAATGCTTGCAATTGATCCAGAAGTGGGCGTACTTGAGAAATCAACCCTGCCCGTTTAGCATCCAATAACAAGCCCAAAGTCCCAGTTAAGTGGAGATTAAGCGATTCCGCAACCCGGCGAGCCAACATATCATCCAAAATAATCGTCGCGCCCGGGGTTTCCAGTGCAAGCATCAACACTTCTGATTCCCCCGCGCCCAAGTCAGGAATGAGCGGTAAAGCGCTTTGCCCAGCTGGACTTTTTACCACAACCCAATCCAGTTGTAACAGATCGGGCAAGTCCACTCCGGCAACACGGCCAGCGGCGAGTTCATCTACAACAGCGGAAGGCACAATAATTTTGCCAGCCAGGGCAGGTAAAATACGCAGCTGGTCAATTTGATGAAGATATTGAAATGGGGATGTGTTGCAAATGACGTTCGTCACGAGTCTTGTTCTGTCAAACGAATCTGGCGTTGAAGTTCTTCTTCGCTGAGTTGAAACGTATCCACCCCGTAGTCTGCCAGCCTTGATAAAAACACTGTTCTGGGGACATCGGCAAGATGCGCCGCAGCTCCTGAAGAGAGTTTACCCATTTCATAAAGTTTGACAGCCGAAGCCATGCGAAGTATGTCCCCAACGTCTTCGGTGGATCCTTTTAAAGCGAATAATGTTTCGCGGGGGATATTCCAGGTAATCGAGCTCATTTTCTTTCTCCTATTTCAATTTCTGATTACAAATAATTATACCGTGTCCATAAACGTCTGCTCGACGCGATTGAAGATCACACTGCCGATAACCACCACTACCACCATAAACCCAAAACTATACAGCAGATAATTGATGTTGGTTTCACCCGCGCCGAGGAACGCATAGCGGAACGCCTCGATGATCGGCGTCATCGGGTTGGCGAGGATAATCCACTGGAATCTGGCCGGGATGGAGGAAACCGGATAAATGACCGGCGTGGCATACATCAACAATTGCACGCCGAACTGCACCAGAAAGCGCAGGTCACGATATTTGGTCGTTAATGAAGAGATGATGATCCCAAAGCCAAGTCCCAGCCCGGCCATCATCATGATCAGGATGGGCGAGAGCGCGATCCACAACCAATTGGGCTGGATGTCTGTTCCGCGCAGGACGAAATAAAGTGTGAACAGCACAAACATGGCGAACTGGATCAGGAAGGTGATCAGGTTGGAAAATAAAATGGAAACCGGTACAGCCAAACGCGGGAAGTAGACCTTGCCGAACAGGTTGGCATTTTGCACAAAAGTCTCGCTGGTTTTGGTCAGGCAGCTCGCAAAGTAAGACCAGATCACCGTACCGGACATGTAGAACAGGAACTGCGGCAGTCCATCCGTGGGCAGGCTGGCGATATTGCCGAAGATCACCGTGAATGTGATTGTGGTCAACAGCGGCTGGATTAGATACCACAAGGGACCGAGGACAGTTTGCTTATAGGCTGCAACAAAGTCACGCCGTACGAAGAGCATGACCAGGTCTTTATAACGCCAGAGTTCGCCGAGGCGCAGGTCTAATAGTCCGCGCTGCGGCTCGATGATCAATGACCAGTCTTCTTCTTGTGAATTTTGGACGTCGGTTGTCATATAAAACTATACTTGCGAAAGGCAGGGATCATCTCGAATGTAAGCGATCTGCTGTCCCAGATAAGCGAGGGGTGATAATCCATGCCAGCGCCGAACTAAATGGTAAGCGGGGGAGGTCAACAGGCGGCAGACGTCTACTGCATCCTTCCACTCTTTTCGTCGAATTTCTGTCACTGTACCTGAGTCGGGCAGCAAGCCAAAATCCCATGCCGAGCATAAGCGGGCAAGAAAATCTACTTTATCTTCCAATGATTCCAGTGAGTCGGGCACATCTGTATCAGGATATAAAGCGCCATCCAGCCAGGGGAGGTTATTCATTATTCACCTGTAAAAATTCACTTGTGAACCATTCACGCACCTGACGCGCTTGATCGTGTTGCTGCGCATCATTAATTTTTTCCAGCGGGCGATGCAAGGAAATGCGTTCCAAATGAGTTTCAATTGCCAGTTTTGCACGTGTAAGGTTTGCGTCACTGCCGGCAAGTGTTTCCCTTTTACGCCAAAGAGCCCAGCATTCGCTTATGTTTACCACTCCAGATTGGCAAAGTGTGTAAACATCTAAAAAGTCGCGCGGCGCTCCTCGTTCAACTAACGCCGTCATTTTGCTCGCCACCAGATCGCTTAGGCTGTCCAAAGGGACATCAATCCAGCCTGCCGAAACGGATTCTTCAAGATGTATTGTGCGCGTTGCAATTTGAAAGCTAAAGACAGTTTTTCCGTCTTGCGATAATTCTATGCTGGTTACATCTCCCCAGGCGCGGATTCGTACGCTTCCAAAAGTGTTTAGCGTTGTTTCAATATTTTGCGTGACTTCGCGTTTTTGTTCCGCTGTTAGATGTATTGACCACCATGCATCCACGTCATGTGTTGAGCGATAATTGAGGTAATGAAATAACCCAAGCGCTCCACCAAGTGAAATTCGCTCTGCCAGACCTGCTGCCACCAGCGCGTCCAGGCAAGCGCGTGAGTATGGAGATAAATTTGATGGTTGCTGCGGTTGAATGTTTTTCATAATAAAAAATTATACTGTGACAATCAGCGATTCGGAAATTATTTTTTCAAGCATCCGCCCTTCCGACATTGATTTTGTCAGACGGGGTGTTTTTTTGTGGCGCGGATGTCCCCGTCTCGAATCGATCCGCACATTTTTTAGGTGGTGGTTGAGTATCTCTAAGCCGCTTGAAGGCGAAAAGAGCGTCGAAACTACCTGTTGAGTATCCCACACTTATTTTTCTTATACTTCACAGTTTAACAACAAAACTACTTGCGCTTTTCTTTACGCGCCAGCAGCCCGGCAGAGACTTCCACCTTTGTGGAGCGCCCTTGCAGCAATTTCAACAGCACACGCACGCGCTCACTGCCCGAGATGCGCACATCGAAGATCCCCTCGTAGCCTTCGAACGGTCCGCTTTGGATGGTGACCACATCGCCGCGCTTCAAGCCCTCGAAAATCTCTCCGCCGACCGCGTTAACCTGATCCACCCGGTGTTGGATGGTGTGAATCAAACTTTCAGGCACGATGGAAGGTTGCGTGTCAAACGCTACAAACCCGATTGCGCCCGGCATCCACTGCAATGTGGATGAGGCAACCTGATCCAGGTCTGTATGAATGAAGACGTAACCGGGGAAATATGGTTTGACTTTGCGCGCGCGCGGATTAACGGGATTGACCTTCAGGCGCGGATAGTAAGATTCGATGTTGTGAATGCCCAGCTGTTCCCATAATAAATTTTCTTTATTCGGTTTGCTGCGCAGGACGTACCATTGCGTTGTCATTTTATTATTTCCGCCTGTATTATAAATCTTTTTTCCAAATGATATAATCGCCGCACTATGTTTACCAAAGAGCAGCAACTCATCGCATCAAAAATTCATGAATTTTGCGCGGCGAACGAACTTCCGCCGGCGGAATTGAAATGGCATCCAATTCCCTTTTCGGGCGAGTGGGGATTTTCCACTTCGTTTTTTCAGGTCGCGGCAAATGAAGCGCGCGCGGGTAAGGGAAATAAAATACCCGTCCCGAAGCGCGCGCAGGAAATCGCGGAGCAGGTCAAATCCCAGATTGGAAGCGTGGAGGGAATCGGTCACATCGAAGCGGTGAGCGGATATCTCAACGTGTATTTCAAAACATCCGATTACGCGACTCGCGTCGTGGACGAGGTTTTAAACGCGGGCGCGGATTTTGGTCGCGGCGCGCAGAAATCCGAAACCGTCATGGTCGAATACGCCCAGCCGAATACGCATCACTCCTTCCATATTGGACATGCGCGCAACACCATTCTCGGCGAGGCCCTCGCGCGGCTGGTGCAGTTCGCGGGCTATGAAACTATCCGCGCCTCGTATCCCGGTGACCTCGGACTCGGCGTCATCACCGTGATGTGGATCTACGAGAAGTTTTATAAAGGTCAGGAACCCGCGGGTGTGCATGAGCGCGGACAATGGCTGGCGAAACTTTATGTGGAAGCGACTGCCTTGCTTGAAAAACAGGAAAACGAAATTCCCGAACAAACTGCGCAGCGTGAAGCCTACGATGTTGAGCGGCGCGAGATGTATCGCAAATGGGACGAGGGCGACGCCGAAGTGCGCGAATTGTGGCGCACGACCCGCGAGTGGAGTTTGGAAGAACTGCGCGAAGTGCTGCACATGCTCGATGTCAAAATGGATGTGTGGTTCTATGAAAGTGAAGTGGATGAACCCTCAAAAGCCATTGTGGATGAATTGATCGCCAAAGATATTGCCACCGATGAACGTCCGCAAGGCGGCGCGGTGATCGTGAAGATCGACGAAAAACTTGGCTTGACCAAGGAAAAATATCGCACGAATGTCCTGTTGCGTTCCGATGGCACGACCTTGTATCTTACAAAAGATCTGGCGCTGGCGAAAGTTAAATTCGAGCAGTATCATGTCGATCGTTCCATTTATGTTGTGGATGTGCGCCAGTCTTTACATTTACAGCAGGCTTTTGCAATTCTTAAATTATGGGGCTTCAAGCAAGCCGAGAAATGCTATCACCTCGGCTACGGTTTTGTGAGCCTGCCCGAAGGCGCCATGTCTGCGCGGCGCGGACGTGTGGTGCTGTTCAAAGATGTTGCCGATGAAGCCGTGCGGCGCGTGCTCGCAGTCGAGGCCGAAAAAAGCGCGGACATCCCCGCCGATGAGCGCGAGAAAGTTGCCTATCAGATCGGCATGGGCGCGTTGATCTACTCCATGCTTTCAGTGGATAACAATAAGGATATCGTCTTCGATATTAATGAAGCGTTGTCTTTCGATGGCAGGACGGCTCCTTATATTCAGAATGCGTATGTGCGCGCGAATTCGATTTTAAAGAAGTCGAAAGTCGAAAATCGAAAGTCAGGTGACCTTCAACCTTTGACCTTTGACTATGATTTAACCAATCATGAAATCGAACTCATTGAGAAACTCTCGCGCTTCCCGCAAACTGTCGAGCAGGCAGCCAATGAATATCGTCCGCTGGTGATGGCAGCGTATGTCTATGACCTTGCGAACGCGTTTCATTCCTTCTATCATGCGGTTAACGTTTTGCAAACAGAAGATGAGAAGATCAAGCACGCCCGTTTGATGCTGGTCATGGCCGCAAAGCAGGTGATCGAAAATGCCTTGCGGCTATTGGGTATTCAGGCTCCTGAGGTTATGTAAAAGCACAGGCTAAGCGTTTTGCGTTTAGCCTGTTTTATTTATGAATTCACACCCGCCCTCATCCCTAACCCTTCCCCCGAAGGGGAAGGGAATCCCCTCTCCCTTTGGGAGAGGGCTAGGGTGAGGGCGCGTAAGTTTAAAAATACCTTTGTTATTTATGAAAAATAAATTCCCATCCCTGTTGATTTTGATTGGCGTATTGCTTACGCTGTTTTTTTTATTTGCCGATGCGCTTGGTCTGGGCAAAGCCGGTATTCAAGCCGCGCAGATTCTCGGCATGGAGATCGGCGTTTTTTTTGTTTTGGCGGGATTGGTATTCAAGACACTTCAAAAGAAAAACGAATTTTCGCTTAAGACATTTTGGATAAATTTGACGGATGGCTTGCGCAACCTTCCCGCGCTGACCTGGGTCATCCTCGGCGCTTTGCCTGCTTTCATCTTATATCTCATCATCCCCATGTTTTTTGATTCCAGTCACCGCATTCAATACCCGGTGGATTACATCCGCCAGCTCGTGCCGATCGGGATGGATTTTCAATCCATGCTTCACGCAATCGACCTTTGGTTACAGAGCGGACAAAGCACGCAGTATGTCTTCACGCCGCTGGTCAATATTTTATTTGCGCCCCTGCTTTTGCTGGGATATCCCAATTCCTATTACCTGATTACCTTCGTTACATTAATAAGTTATTTAACGCTCAGCCTGCTCGCGTTTCTGATGAGCGACCCGCAGAACAGGTCAGTGGTTGTGGTCATCGCCGTTGTTTCGATCTTTTCATACGGCTTGATGTTTGAACTCGAGCGCGGACAAACGTATACACTCTCGCTGATGCTATGTGTTTTGGCAGCCTATCTTTTCCATTGGCAGCGTGATTTCCGCTGGCTCGCGTATTTGCTTTTCTGTGTTGCCGTTCAACTCAAATTTTATCCCGCGTTATTTGTGCTGTTATTTGTGGACGATTGGCGCGACTGGAAAAATACGCTGGTTAGATTTTTCGCGCTTGGGCTCGCAAATATATTGCTACTTTTCCTCTTCGGCTTTCCGTACTTTTCCACGTTTTACGATCAGATGCTGAACAGTGTGCAATCCGGCGAGGCGGCGGTTGTCAATCATTCGATCCAATCTTTTGTCTTCATGCTGTCTTCTTCTGAATGGAACTTGTTCACAGGCGCAACCATGCTGTGGATTGAAAAAAACAGCGGCTTGATCAGTAATCTACTCTACGTATATTTTTTGATTTGCTTTTTGATCGTACTCGTTGGCGCATATATTAGAAACAAGCCAGGCTTCAACGCCGATCTGTTGCTGGTTTGCGTGATCGGAAGTTTGGTCTTGCCGAGTGTCAACCATGATTACACCCTGCCGCTTTTGATGGCGCCCGTGGCGATGTCTGTTGTGAGTTGGCACACGCAAGACTTTTCCAGATCAAAACTGCTCGCGGTTGTTTTAACAATCATCGCTTCATTTGCTTATGCGGTGACTTTAATTCCGCATGTTTTCAAACCTGTATATCTAAAAAATTCCCTACCCATGCTTTTTATCATCCTTACTGTTGTTGCCTTGCAAACGATTTCAACCATGTCATTGCGAGCGTACTTTGCGAAGCAATCACCTGTTTTACAAGATGTTTCAAATCAAGAAGAGATTGCCGCGCCGCCAAAGAGCAAAAGCGGCGGCTCGCAATGACATATGTACGACAGACTATAACTACACATGATCATTGATGAAACACATCCCCTCGAAGAAATAATGGTTTGGGGCGAGCCGGGTATCGAAGCGCTGCTGGGACAGCTGCTCCCGCAGACGCGCAGTCTGTTCCGCAGTTATTATGAAGTGCCCAAAGCGCGCGGTGAATTTGCGTGCATGTCCGCGCTGATCGTAAACGAGGGAGTCAAGATCATCCGCGCTAAAGACGCGACCGCGGAACTACTCAAGTCGCGGGTTATCCCCGAACTCCCCGATTCCATCCGCGCGCTGAAATCCGCTTTACTGCAACGCGCGGATTTTTATTTCGAGAATTATCGTCTTGCCAAACAAAATGATCTGCTCAATGACGGCTTTGACCTGACTCCCGCAGATGTTTACGCGGCAGTGAAACGCGAAATTGACGGTATCCTTGAGCAGGATATTGTCGTGTATGGGGAGGCGGGTGCGCTGCGATTAAATTATCTACTCAGTTTATCCAAGCCCTGGCCGCTCGCGAATATTTTTTATGGACGCGACCAATCACAAATGGTCGCAGACCGCGTGATCCTTTCGTCTTTGCGCTGGAATATCCGCAAGCCTGAAGTTAAGATTTATAAAGATGCGCTGCATACTTTGGGCTATGGCGCAGTTATTATAGACATCCGTGAAGGGACGATTGAGGGCGGCGATGTGGCTATGTTCAACGGCTGTTGTTTTATCGGCGTTGGCGCGCGGACGAGTCTCAGCGCGGTCAAGGAAGTCTGTCGTCAGATCGGCGATTCTTTGCAGGCGCATAATATTCAACTGATCGCGGTGGTCAATGCGCGGCAGGAAGAGGAAAGTAATTTCTTTATCAGCCCTACCAGCGAGCACATGCAGGTGATGCATCTGGATATGTTCTGGATTCCGCTCGCGCCGAATCTGGTGATGGCGTATACAAAAGAGATGGATGAACGTGAAGTGGTTTTGGTCACACAGCAAAAGGGACGTATCATCACCGAAAGGCTGGGAAGTTTTCGCAACTTCTTAAATTCGCGCGGCGTTGAAATTTTTGAAGTGAACGAAGCCGAGCAAAAAAACTTCGCTACGAATTTGTTAAATTTGGGGAATAAAAAACTCGTTGCGGCGTTATCCTCCAATCCACGCGTCAACGCGGAGTTGGAGCAACGCGGGTTCACAGTCAAATACGCGGAGCTGACCAAACTGGTGGACGGTTACGGCGCGGTGCATTGTCTGACTGCGCCGGTGAAGCGCAGTGTAGCACAGACTTAAGTCTGTGCTACACTGTCATAAAAAAAACAGGCTGAAAGGTATCTATGCTTTTAGCCTGTTTTCTATTAAAGTTATGTCATTGCGAGGAGCGTTCTTGTTCTTTGTGACGAAGCAATCTTTTGGCATTTAGAGACTGCTCACCTGCACTGCACCAAACGCAGTGCGGTGCAAGTGTCGCAAAAAAACGCTCGCAGTGACATTAATAAGATCGCATTGGGTAAAAACGAAACGACTCAAAACCCAAGCCGAGTCACTTCGGATGTGATCCCCTTGTGGGGCACTGTCCTCAATGCGTTTGCAATAGGAGATTCACATGCCTATCAAAACCCTCATCATGGGAGCCGCAGGCCGCGACTTCCACAATTTCAATACCTTCTTCCGCGGGAACAAGGATTATGAAGTGGTCGCTTTCACCGCGACGCAAATTCCAGATATTGAAGGTCGCGTGTACCCGAAGGAACTCGCGGGCGAACTATACCCGCAGGGGATTCCGATCCGCGCCGAAGAGGAATTGCTTGACCTCATTAAAAAATACGGCGTCGAGCAGGTTGTCTTTTCATACAGCGATGTGCCGCATGAATATGTGATGCACAAAGCCAGCATGGTCAACGCTGCGGGCGCGGATTTTAGAATCATGGGCACGAAATATACGCAGATCAAATCCAGCAAGCCGGTGGTTTCGATCAGCGCGGTGCGCACGGGTTCGGGCAAGAGTCAGACCACGCGCCGCGTGTCTTTGATCCTGCAAGAAATGGGATACAAGGTCGCCGCGATTCGTCACCCAATGCCTTATGGAAATCTCGTGGCGCAGGAAGTTCAACGCTACGCAAATTACGATGATCTCGATGAATACAAATGCACCATCGAAGAGCGTGAAGAATACGAACCGCACATTGATAACGGCGTGATTATTTATGCCGGTGTAGATTACGAAAAAATTATTCGCCAGGCCGAGAAAGAAGCCGATATTATTTTATGGGATGGCGGCAATAACGACTTCCCATTCTATGTTTCCGATTTTCAAATCGTGGTCGCGGACCCGCATCGCACCGGACATGAATCAACTTATTACCCCGGTGAAACCAACGTGCGCATGGCGGATGTTTTCGTCATCAACAAAGTGGATACGGCGGACGCGGAGAACGTGATCAAACTGCGCGAATCACTGCGCAAGTTGAATCCAACAGCGGTACAAATAGAAGCGGCCTCTCCATTATTTGTGGACGACCCCGATGCGATTCTCGGCAAGCGCGTTTTAGTCGTGGAAGATGGTCCCACACTCACGCACGGCGAGATGGCTTATGGCGCTGGTTATATTGCCGCTCGCAGATTCGGCGCGAAGGAAATTGTTGACCCGCGCCCGTTCGCGGTTAAATCCATTGCGGCGACTTATGTCAAATATCCCAAGACGGGACCGATCCTGCCCGCGATGGGCTACGGCGACGCGCAGACTAAAGACCTCGAAGATACCATCAACGCTTCGGATGTGGATCTGGTCATCATCGGCACGCCGATTGATCTTTCGCGCGTGATGAAGATCACCAAGCCGACTCAGCGCGTGAGATATGAATTGCAGGAAATCGGTCAGCCGACCTTGCAGGATGTTTTGATGAAGAAGTTTGGGAAGAAGAAGTAAAAGAGCAGGGAATAGGAAATAGTAATTAGGGAGTCGGGTGATGGAAATCATCCGGCTTCTTTTTGTGCAATCTGCTTACCCGTGTTATAGATTTATTTAATTTGCCATGGAGATTTGGGGAGCATGGAAGAGAGCACGTTATAATGGGGGCATGTTCATAGATCATGTAAACATCCACGTAAGATCAGGCAAAGGCGGCGACGGCATGGTGCATTTCCGCCGCGAGAAATTTGTACCGCTTGGCGGACCCGATGGCGGCGATGGCGGCAAAGGCGGCAATCTCATCTTTGAAGTGAAAGCCACACTTAATACACTTTCTGCATTTCGGCAGAAC
>VFKN01000098.1 GCA_009885525.1 Anaerolineaceae bacterium
GGACGGCGGCTGGAGCATAGGTTAATGACAACCTTTGCGTGCACACCCGTAATAGGATTCTTGCAGCGGGCTTTTATCCACAGATTACGCCGATTTCGCTGATTTTTAAAACCAAATCTGCTTAATCTATAAGTACACTGCAAAAGCCGATTAAACACAAAGGCACAAAGGGATACAAAGGAAAAGTCTTTTCATTAATTAAAACCTTCGTGTACTTTGTGTCCTTCGTGTTTAAAGACCTTTTTTTCAGTGAAGTCATCTGTGAAATCTGCGGATAGATTTTTGCTCTTTCCCGGTAAAACGGTAAGTGCTGTTTAACGACCAAGCCGCATCCACCATTGACTGGTAAACGCGGCCTGGCGAATATCCAATAGAGGATACTCTTTGGATTATCGTAGAGTGTCTATCAATTTACCCAATTCAGTTGGGTCAGAAAGGTCAATTCTCACAACCTTTCTGCCTGCCGCGATCAATGCTTCGTAATCACCTAGTGCCTGCGCGCGGATCAATGTGCCAAAAGTCAAACCTTGCGTGGGAATTTCCATGTCTTCTTTTGCGGCATAGACTACTTGAATGAATAATCCTTTATTCGGTCCGCCTTTGTGGAATTGACCTGTGGAATGCTGGAAGCGCGGGCCAAATCCGGCAGTGACGGCGCACTTTGTTTTTTCACGAATTGCAACGCGGAGCAACTGCATCGAGTCGACCATTTCTTTATTGCGCGGCAAATAGGCATTAATGGAAATATAACTTCCCGCATTTGCTTGCGCAAGAAAATCGTTCAACACATTTTTTGCATTTTGCGATTCAACTAAATCCACATCAGCGAGTTTGCCCGTGGATTGAAAATCCTTGATCTTTGCAATGGTGCGAAGTTTACTATCCTGCACATCGGGTTGATCAAAAGTATTGATACCGAGAATATGACAGGCAATCGAAATCGCAATCTCCCATTTGAAGAATTCCGCGCCCGCATCGTATGGGCTGTTGATCTGAAATTCAATTACCGGGGAGCCGGCATGTTTCAACGCAGCAACACCTTTATCCAATTCGCCATTTTGGCGCAAATAAACAAAGAAGCGATCATCGCCATACACTTCGGGCGCGCCGAGAGGCTCCAGCGCAACTGGCAAAATTCCTTTTCCATGCTTGCCACTGGATTCAGCAACGACCTGCTCAACCCAGCCCGCCAAAGCGGAGATGGGCGCATCAGCCAGAATGGTGAGTTTGTCCCTGCCCGCCAGCGCAGATTCAGCCAGGAGGGTGCCGAGCACAAAACCAATGCTATACACTGTATTAATCGATCCACGCGCGCGTTCGGCGTTGTCAAGCAGTTGATTCAAATCCATGCCCAGCAAAGCAGCGGGGACTAAACCAAAATCGGTCAAAGCCGCGAAGCGCCCGCCGACATTGGGGTCGGCATTGAATACTTTTCTAAAGCCGCGTTCTTTGGCGAGAGTTTCTAATGAAGTGCCGGGGTCGGTGATGGCAATGAAGCGTGAGCCGTTTCCGTTGCTTAACTTCCAGACATAATCAAATGCGGCCAGAAGTTCAGCAGTGCCGCCTGATTTACTTGAGAGGATATATAAAGATTTATCGGGCGGATATTGCTCAATGGTTAATTTAACCTGCTGCGCGTCAGTTGAATCCAGAATTGCGAGCGATAACTTCGCCTCGATATTCGCGCCGGCAAGCAGGGATGAGAATACTTCTGCGGTCAGCGATGATCCGCCCATGCCGAGCACGAGCACACGGTCAATGCCTTCGTCGTGGACTTGTTTTGCGAAAGATGTATATCCATCGAGGCGCGTGCGCGCGTCTTCAATGGAGTGCAGCCAGCCGAGTCGAATTTTCACTTCGGTTTGCTCGGCGGAGTCGGTTGTCCAAAGCGCGGGGTCGTGCGCCCAGAGCCGGGCGGGAACAGAATCAGATTCGAGTTGAGATAAACGTTTGGAAACAGAATCAGATACGAAGTCAAGAGAAGCAGCGGTGCTCTCCCTTCTATCTTCAATGGATTGCAGGAGAATCGTGAACGCATCCGCAAATGACTTTACGCCTTCATCTTCCAATTCTTTTGTGACTTCATCCATCGAAATGCCAAGCGCTTCGATCTGCTCAATCTGATTTTTACATTCCTCCAAACCGCGTGTGATGGTCAGACCCGGGTGGCCGTGATCGCGGAAAGCATCGAGCGTGGCGGGCGGAACGGTGTTGACGGTGTCCGGCCCGATGAGGCTGTCGACATAAAGCGTGTCGGGATAATTTGGATTCTTCGTGCCGGTGGATGCCCAAAGCGGACGTTGAATGCGGGCGCGGAAACGCGTCTTGATCTGATGAAAACGCGCGGAGGTGAAAAATTCCTCGAAGGCGTGATAGGCGAGTTTTGCATTGGCAATCGCGGCTTTACCGGCCAGCGCAGAATCTTTTGGCAAACGCGGATCGATTTTCGTATCCACACGCGAGACAAAGAATGAAGCGACAGAGGCGATCATATCAACAGATTGATTCTTCGCGACGCGGTCTTCAAGTCCCGCGAGATAAGATTCCATGACTTCGGCATAACGGGAAAGCGAAAAGATCAGCGTGACGTTGACATTAATTCCGGCGGCGATCGTCGCGCGGATGGCGGGAATGCCGGCTCTGGTCGCAGGAATTTTAACCATCAAGTTGGGTCGATCGACACGCTCCCATAATTCTTTTGCCTGTCGAATCGTATTTTCAGTATCGTTCGCAAGATACGGGCTGACCTCGAGACTCACATAGCCGTCGCCGCATTTGGTTTTATCGTAAAGCGGACGGAAGAGATCGCAAGCCTGTTGAATATCTTCAATGGCGAGCTGCCAGAATATTCTTTCCGCGTTCCAGCCGGCCCAGGCAAGCGGGATCAACGCGGAGTCATAGTCGTTGGTCTTCGCGATGGCATTTTGAAAAATGGTCGGGTTGGAGGTCACACCGCGAATATCGCCGTGCTCGATCATAGATTTAAGTTCGCCGTTTTCGAGCAGTTTTCGTTGGATGTTGTCGTACCAGAGGGATTGTTTGAGTGAGTGAAGTTTTTGGATGGGGTTCATGGGGGTTCTCGGGGTGAATGTTACAAATTAAAAGTTACAGGTTACAAGTTACAAGTCGAAGGTCATAATAGGTTCTTGCAAACTTTCAATCTTGAACCTTCAACCTTCAACTGTTTTACAACGATCTTTCTTCCATGGCTATTATTTTATTGACACGTTGTGCAAATCGTTCGCCGCCTGCATCATTGCCTTGATAATGCGCATTCAAAAATGCGGGGATCAAAACCTTGACCAGTTCAGTACCGATCACACGCCCGCCGAGACACAAGACATTCATTGCATCGTGCCTGACACCCTGCGCGGCGGAATAAGTATCGTGACAGATCGAAGCATAAATGCCTTTCATTTTATTCGCTGCAATTGCCGCACCAATGCCCGAACCGCAGATTAAAATTCCACGCTCGGCTTCGCCGTTTTGGATTTTTTCGCCAACTTTTTTGGTGAAGTCCGGGAAGTCCACTGCATCCGCGCTGAATGTGCCGACATCGATCACTTCATGTCCCGCGGCTTGAACAGATTCGATCACAACTTGTTTAAGCGGAAAACCGCCGTGATCACAACCAACTGCTATTTTCATTTACGCTCCTAAATTCTTAACCACGAAGGACACGAAGTACACAAAGGTTTAATACTTGGTGCACTTTGTGCCCTTTGTGTTTAAAGTTCTTTTGCGCGTGCTACAACGTTCTCAACTGTAAATCCAAGTTTCTCAAAGATGATCTTTGCCGGAGCGGATGCGCCGAAGCGGTCAATACAGATCGTGGATTTGGCGTAGCGTTCCCAGCCGGAACTTACACCCGCTTCAACAGCGAGTCGTTTTTGAATCAGTTTCGGCAGCACAGACTCGCGATACGCGGCGTCCTGCTTCTCGAAGAGTTCCCAACTTGGGAAGGAAACCACGCGCACGCTGCGGCCTTCATCCGCGAGTTTTTTCGCGGCTTCGAGAATCAGACTCACTTCGGAACCGGAAGCCATCAGAATCATTTCGGGATTATTTCCAAAATCTTTCAACACATACGCGCCTTTTTCAACAGTGTCTCCATTTGAAGGTTCAAAGGTTGGAAGATTTTGGCGGGTTAATGCAAGAACTGTAGGACCATCACGGCGCTCGATGGCAACCTTCCACGCTTTTGCGGTTTCGTTCGCATCGGCAGGACGGATCACAACGAGATTGGGAATGATGCGCAGCGACATCAAATGCTCAACGGGTTGATGTGTAGGACCATCTTCGCCAAGCCCGACGCTATCATGTGTGAAAATAAAAATAGCGGGGATATGTGACAGCGCCGCAAGCCGCAGCGTGGGACGCATATAATCAGCGAAGACAAGGAAAGTTGCGCCGTAAGGAATCACGCCGCCGAACAATGCCATACCATTCAACGCCGCGCCCATTGCATGTTCGCGCACACCAAAATGGAAATTGCGTCCGTTATAAGAATTTTTTTGGAAATCGGGCGAGCCTTCAATTTTTGTATTGTTCGAGGGCGCCAGATCCGCGGAGCCGCCGATCAACTCGGGGAGTTTGGCAGCGAGCGCGTTGATGACCTTGCCCGAAGCGGCGCGCGTGGCCATGCCTTTCGCATCCGCGGGGAAGGTCGGCAGCGCGGATTGCCAATCATCGGGGAATTTATTGTAGATGCGGCGGCTCAACTCTGAACCCAACGCGGGATACAAACGTTTGTATGCATCAAGGCGCATCTTCCAATCGAATTCGAGTTCGCGTCCGCGCTCGACGGCTTTGCGATAAAACTCAAGCACATCATCGGGAATAAAGAAACGCGGTTCGTGCGGCCACTCGAGA
This sequence comes from Anaerolineaceae bacterium, assembly GCA_009885525.1. Taxonomy (GTDB): domain Bacteria; phylum Chloroflexota; class Anaerolineae; order Anaerolineales; family Villigracilaceae; genus Villigracilis. Next base: position 4,873 of record VFKN01000098.1, read on the forward strand.
TTATCCTTGGCAGCGTTTAGTTCCTCATCCCCAAGTGGTTCGCCATGCGCCTTGGATGTGCCCTGTCGATTCGGCGCGCCGAATCCAATGGTGGTGCGGCACATAATTAGTGAAGGTCGCGACTCGACTTTTGCGGCTTGAATGGCTTTATCAATTTCTTCGACATCGTTGCCATCTTCCACACGCAGAACCTGCCAGCCATATGCGCGGAAACGCACGGCGCGATCTTCGGTGAAGGCGAGATCGGTGGAACCGTCAATCGAGATGTGGTTATCATCGTAAAGATAAATTAATTTTCCGAGGGAGAGATGTCCCGCGAGCGAAGCGGCTTCCGATGCCACGCCTTCCATTAAATCGCCATCGGTCACAATGGCGTAGATAAACGGGTCAATGATATTTTGTCCCGGCTGATTGAAGTTTGCCCCAAGGTGCGCGGCGGCAATTGCCATGCCGACGCCGGTTGCAAATCCCTGCCCGAGCGGGCCGGTAGTCATTTCAACGCCGGGGGTCAAACCATATTCGGGATGACCGGGCGTGAGGCTTTCCCATTGGCGGAAATGTTTCAACTCATCCAGCGGAAGATCGTAACCTGTAAGATGCAATAATGAATACAAGAGCATCGAGCCATGTCCGCCTGAAAGAATGAAGCGGTCGCGGCCTGCCCAGCGCGGGTTGCGCGGACTGTGACGAAGATGACGCGTCCATATCGTGAACGCCATTGCTGCCGCACCCATCGGCAAACCAGGATGTCCCGAGTTCGCCTGCTGGACGCCGTCTGCGGATAGAAAACGAATTGTATTGACTGCGCGTGTTTGGAGAGGTTGGGTTGTCATGAAATGTATTTTACCATTGGGAATGGAAATATAATATAAGCAGGACTTGATTACCTTATACTTTGTTTTTGGGACGCTGAAAACGCAGAGTAACTACTCAGCCCCCACAAGCATGTCGCTGCGAGGCGCTCTTGTTCTTGCCGAAGCAGTCTCCTCATCAAGAAGATTGCTTCGTCGGAAAGAGCAAGAGCCCTCCTCGCAATGACATGGCTGAGTA
>VFKN01000166.1 GCA_009885525.1 Anaerolineaceae bacterium
ACAAAACAGATCCCACCCATGTCCCTTTTGGTGACAAAGCGCGCTCGTGAACTCAACCTCAGTTGCTCGTGGGGCTGAGTGACTCTCCCCTAATTTTTGAGATGATACTGCTATCGTCACAAAATCCGCGAACAAACCGTACGCCGTTTCAACGGGACCGCCTTTCATGCCGGGTTTTTCTGAAAGGATGATCGAGTAATCGAGGATGACATCCGTTCTAAATGTGATGCCGGTGCTGGAGTTCATCATGCCGTAAAGCGGAGAAGTTGCATCCACAAGTTGCGGGGAAACACTGGCTGTGATTTTATCGCCGTCTTTTTCAGCGGAGCAAACCAACTTGTAGCGCTTGCCTTCGGCTTTGGCTGTCGCGATCATCTCAGGGGTGATGCCGCGAATACCGGTGGGATTGACCTGCTGCGGGGTCATGGGCGTATCCCATAATACAGTCACGAGCGCCGCGACTTTGATCGCCGCGTCCCAGCCGTCCACATCGTTGGTGGGGTCGGTCTCCGCCAGACCGATGGACTGCGCGTACTTGACCGCGTTATCGTAGGCTTCGCCGTTTTCCATGAGCGAGAGGATAACGTTGGTGGTTGCGTTGAAGATGCCTTTGATCGAGGTCAACTCTGCGAGCGGGAAAGATTCGCGGAAGACGGAGAATACCGGCGCGCCGCCCAAGACCGTCGATTCGAATTTGAAATGCTTGCCTTGGGATTTCGCCAGCGCGGTTAATTCGCGGTAGCCATGCACAACAGGACCTTTATTCGCGGTGATGGCGTGCATGCCGAGATTCAACGCCGTGCGGATATGATCGAGCGCGGGCTGACCGGTCTGCGTGTTAACGGGGGAATTCTCAAAGACGACATTCGCAGATGAATTGTTGATCACAGCAAGTGAGTCTTCAACCTGGAAAGTGGAAAGTGAAGAGATGGATTGTCCGCTTTCGACGAGTTCGAGGGCTTTGTGAATATCAAGCCCATTTGGATTTACGGCGAATCCATGACTGCCGGTGGAAAGACCTGTGAAAGAAAATGTGATGCCCTGCTGATTGAGCAGATCTTCTTTGCGGATTAATAATTTTGCCAGCGAGCGGGCGACGTTGCCAAAACCGATGAGTGCGAGTTTGTAATGCATGGTTTTCTCCTTAAATTATGTCTTTGCGACGAAGCAATCCCCATATGGCTAGGAGATTGCTTCGGGCGAAAGAGCATCGCCCTCGCAATGACATTATGTTTTAAATTGGCGGATATGGAAATGCGCGTCTGTCACGCGGGACGCGCGGGAATACTTTGGTGGTGAGTAAATGTTCGGCGCGGCGTTCGAGGGCGCGGATTTCATTGGGGGTGAGATAACTCTCGAAAAGCGCTGCCCAATTGGTGGGCGAGGAAAGCGGCGCGAGCAATTCATCGGGGATGGGTTGATTCGCGAAATCCCAAATCACGGTGCGGAGTTTATCCTGTTCGTGGAAACAGACTCCGTGGTCGATCACATATAGCGCGTGGGTGTCATCTTCAAAAAAAACGTGACTGCCTTTGCGGTCGGCGTTGTTGATGAGGATGTCAAATAGCATGACCGGCTTGAGCAGTTGCTTATCTTCTTCTGTGAAATTGAAATAATGATATTCGATATCGTAGTCAATATATTGTTGTAATGAACCCGCGCCGTGCGGACCATCCTCGCGCAGGACGGTGAACGGGACAATGTGCAAGCCGAGTTCTTCGCTTAACAAATACGCGGCGACTTCACGCTGCGCCAGTGAGTTGTCGGGAAAATCCCAAAGCGGCTGCTCACCCTTGATGGGTTTATACACGGCTTGATAGGTTTCACCCTCGTGATGCACATCCACGAAAAAGGTGTAATTGCTGCCAAGCATGAATTGACCCTTAAGGTCGAAGTTGCCATGCGTGAGCGCGGATTTTATTTTTTCGGAGTTGGGAGAATTCATCATATGTCAAAAGTCGAAAGTCAAAAGTCAGACCTTCAACCTTTGACTTTCGACAATTATTTAATGTAAGTGTCCGTTCTTCTTCGGACAGAAATGTCCTTCGGGTTCCATCGGCTGACCGCATTGCGTGCAGATCGGACGTCCGCGCGCGGCGACATCCGCGCTCCAGCGGGCGAGGATGTGCATTTGCGCGCGCGTCGCCCAAAAGCGGATTTGCGCGGCGGATTCGGGTTCAAATTCTTCGGTGAGCAATTCCTTGGTGAAGATCACAACACGGTCGCGCTGTTTATCGTAGCCAAGCCCGATCTCGCCCGCGCGGAAAAGCGGGTCAACAGGCGGGTTGATGCGCATGACGTGCTCCACATACTCGCCCGAGGCTTCATCAAGCTCCGGGTTTTGCTGTTGGATCTGCGCGAGGAATTGTTCGATGCCGATCGCAAGCGATTGCAGCTGCGCCTTCTCAATAATAATTGTGATGGTGCGCTGCTCTTGATAAGCCTGCAAATAAAAGACGCGCTGACCGGGCTTGCCGATGGCGTCTGCGGTGATATGGTCACATGGGTCTACATCTATTTCAAAGCGTGGCATAATTTACCTTTTAGTGTCCATCAGATTGCTGATGGACGCCAATATTTGATCTAATAAAATCGAGTATACCAGAACTGACAACTCTCCATTTTCCATTAACCATTCTTTATCCTCTGCTATAATCCCAACAACCAAAGGAGATTTCCATGTACGATAAAAATAAACTCGACGAATTAAAAGCCTCACTTGAAAACTGGGAAAAGACTTCTTTACAAAAAGCGTTGAAGCAACTGCCTGAACGCGCCGATGAATTTATCACGACTTCCTCCGACCCGATCAATCGACTCTACACTCCGCTCGATACTGCCGACTCCGATTACGCGTCTTCACTCGGACTGCCGGGAGAGTACCCGTATACCCGAGGAGTGCATCCCACGCTGCATCGCAGCAAGTTGTGGACGATGCGCATGTTCGCAGGTTTCGGTACCGCAGAAGAGACGAACGCGCGTTTCAAATACTTACTTGAGCAGGGACAAACCGGCTTGAGCATCGCCTTCGACCTCGCGACCTTGATGGGCTACGACACCGATCAACCCGAAGCGTTGGGCGAGTTCGGTAAATGCGGCGTCGCGATCTCTTCCTTGAAGGATATGGAAATTTTACTCGAAGGTATTCCGCTGGATAAAGTTTCTTCGAGCATGACGATCAACTCACCCGCCTCAATTGTTTGGGCGATGTATCTCGCCGCCGCGGAGAAACAAGGGCTGCGATTGGATCAACTCCGCGGCACGACTCAAAACGATATCCTCAAAGAATTCATCGCGCAAAAAGAATTCATCTTCCCGCCCGAACCCTCGATGCGATTAGTGGTGGACACGATGGAATTCGGCGCGCAGAAAGTTCCGCAGTGGAATACGATCTCGATCAGCGGATATCACATCCGCGAGGCTGGTTCAACTGCTGCGCAGGAACTCGCGTTCACGTTATCGGATGGACTCGAATACGTGCGCTGGGGCATTGCGCGCGGCATGGATGTGGATGATTTCGCGCCACGGCTTTCATTCTTCTTCAACGCGCACAATGATTTCTTCGAAGAGATCGCCAAGTATCGCGCGGCGCGTCGTATTTGGGCGCGTGAGATGCGCGAAACGTTCAAGGCAAAAAATCCGCGCTCGTGGCTGCTCCGTTTCCACACTCAAACCGCGGGCGTTTCATTAACCGCGCAGCAGCCGGAAAACAATGTCGTGCGTGTTGCGCTTCAAGCGCTGGCGGCTGTTTTGGGTGGAACGCAATCACTGCACACCAACTCAATGGATGAAGCGCTCGCGCTGCCATCTGAACATTCGGTGACAATTGCATTGCGCACGCAGCAGATCATCGCGGAGGAATCGGGCGTGACCAATACCGTTGATCCGCTCGGCGGGAGTTTCTTCGTCGAGGCGCAAACTGATCGCATTGAGAAACAGGCGTATGATTACTTCCGCAGAATTGAAGAATTGGGCGGCGTGATTCCCGCGATTGAAAAAGGATTCTTCCAGAGTGAAATCGCGGATGCCGCGTATCGCTATCAACGCGAAATTGATTTGGGCGTGCGTAAGATCGTCGGCGTCAATGCTTATGCGGAAAAGACACCGATTACCATCCCCATTTTGAAAATGGACCCGAATGGATACGACCGCCAGGTGGCGCGCTTGAACGAAGTCCGTGCGACGCGCGACAGCGGACGCGTAGGCCAGACGCTCGACCGATTACGCATTGCATGTCAGGGAACAGAGAACACCATGCCTTACATCATGGAATGTGTACATGCCTATTGCACGCTCGGCGAAATCATCGGGATGATGAAGGAAGTATTTGGGGAGTATGAAGAATTGGCAGTGATATAGAATTAGAGAATAGGGAGTAGAGAATGGATAGCGATGTGGCTATCCATTTTTTTTATTGAGTCGCCTTTAGGCGGCTTCGTAAAATAGCCCCGACGTTCACGTCGGGGCGGGATTGGTGGAAAATAATATTCGCGCTGCAAAAGAATTTGAGGTGGTCACTATTTCTCAGCAATCACAACTTCTTCCCTGCGCCGCTTCAGCAACTTTGCAATGCGGTCATATTTTTCGCGCGAGAGCGGATAACTCCACGCCAGCGCAATTGACCCGATAAGGATCACACCGCCAAAAAGGGAAACCATCAAGCGGATCGCAAACAGTGCGGATGCGGGCTGCGTAAATTGTGTGACGTTATCGGGCGGCGCTTGATATCCCGACCAGCCTAGTGTTTGCAGCGTGAGAAAAATAACGAACGCGCCCGTTATTTTACGGATGAGTGTGCGGACGCCGTAATAGATTCCCTCCTGTCTGCGGCGCGTGCGTAACTCGTCCCATTCGATCACATCGGGCAAAATCGAGTCGGGCAAAATATATGCGGCAGAAACGCCAATCCCAGCCAGCGCGGCGATGAATAATAAATAATCAGTCTGTCCCGGTTGAATCGTAAAGATCATCACCTGCACGACGATCCAAAACGCCATACCGAGGATGTATGCTTCGCGCTTGTTGCGAGTCCGCGCCAGCCATTGCCAGAACGGCACGCAGATAATACATACGGACATCAACACGCCATAAAATGCGGATTCAAGCGAAAGGCTTAAGCCGAAGATGTGAATCTTGGCAAGCAGGTTTCCCCGTGCCACCCAATAAATTAGAAAATATTGAAAGCCGATCGCGATCATATCCACTGCCGACCAGTTGAACATGTAAATGCCAACCGCATAACGAAAGGGAATATTTTTCCACGCAATCCGCATGGTTTCCTGGAAGGGCAGGTCTTCCTGTTCTTCAGGAGCATGGTTTTCACGGATGAACCAGCCGATCAGAAATAAGGGTAGCGCGCCCAGTCCGCCAAAGACTGCACCCGCCAACATAAAACCTTGCTGCTGCGTAGCGCCGCTTTCAAGCGAGAAGTCAACGATCATCGGCGCGGCGATCACAACGGCGATGGCGGCAAGTAATTGGAAGACGGTGCGAAAACTCGAGAGCGTGGTGCGTTCATCGTAGTCGCGAGTCAACTCGGGGGTTAGCGCGAGATACGGAACACCGACGAGCGTTGTGAACGTATCCGAGATCATAAACGCGAGCGTGACATACGCCATCAACGCGATCTGATTCTCCCAATGCGGCGCAGTCCATAGCAGGATGAAACTTAATCCGAATGGGAATGAAAACCACAAGAGGAATGGACGCCGCCGCCCCAAACGCGATTTGACTCTGTCGCTGATGATTCCGATGATCGGATCGTTGACTGCATCCCAAATGATTCCCACCAGCGCGCCGACAGATGCGATGCGCGGCTCGATGCCAACCACATCGGTGAGATACAGCGCGTAAAAAAGCGAGCGCATCATATTGATGCTGGATATGCCCCAATCGCCCGAGCCATATAAAAGTTTTAACCAAAGGGGAAGACGTTTTTGCATACTGATAAATTCTTTCACGATGAGTTTCAGCAAGTGTAGCATGAATCAGATAAAATACATTTATGCCTTCACTTGCGGATAAACTCAAATCACTCGGCGTTCAGGTCGGGACTGCAAATATCATCCCGCCCAAAGCGGATCATCATCCCATCGAGTCTGTCGTGGCGGGGAGTTTTCTCAACACGCCGCGCGGCGAGGCTTTTGTGGCTGAACAAATTTTTAGCGAAGATTATTTGCACGGCAAAGTTTCTCCGCTTTCAGATTTTCCGCTGGCGCTTATTTCCCAATGGGCAAAAGATGTTCGCATTGCAGAGTTGCCGATTAATAAATTCGCATTTCTCGATACCGAAACATCCGGCATGGCGGGCGGAACGGGGACGTATGCGTTCCTCGTCGGCGCGGCGCGTTTTGTGGATGGAAAATTTACGTTGCAGCAATTCTTTTTGCGCGACCCATCTGAAGAGCCTGCCATGCTCGAAGCGCTGATAAATTTTCTCGCGCCGTGTGAAGCCTTGGTCACATTCAACGGGAAATCTTTTGATGCACCCTTGCTGACGACTCGCTATAAGTTACATCGCATCCCTGTGCCATTCAAGAATTTCGCGCACCTTGATCTGCTTCCGCTGGCGCGGCGTTTGTGGCGTGATAGGCTGCCCTCGCGTGCGTTGAAATATTTGGAAGAGCATGTGCTCGGCTTCACGCGCACATCTGATGAAGTGCCCGGTTATGAAATTCCCTGGTTGTATTTTGATTATCTGCGCACGCAGGATGCGCGTCCGCTGGGCGGTGTGTTTTATCACAACGCGATGGATGTGGTCGCGATGGCGGCGCTGCTGGCGCATGTCAGCGAGCTGCTGGTTGATCCGTATAACCGCGTGGAGCATGGGTTGGATTTCATCGCGCTGGGGAAACTATTCGAGGATTTGGATAAATGGGATGAAGCCGCACGTCTCTTCGAGCGTGGGCTGGAAATCGGCTTAACAGAATCAGACTTCGAGCTGGCGGTGAAGCGTTTATCCATCCTGCAAAAAAAGCGCGGGGATGTTGATCAAGCCTTGCGGTTGTGGGAACAATCGGCGGGCAAAGGTCATATTTATGCTCATATTGAATTGGCAAAATATTATGAACATAAAAAACGCGATGTAAAAACCGCGCTCGAATGGACGAAGTCGGCGCGGGTGGATGCGGTGCAAGCGGATCTGCCCGCGTATATCCGCAAACATTGGCTGGCGGAAATCGATCATCGGCTTGAACGTTTGGAACGTAAAGCGGGTTTATAATTATTCATCATTTGGAAAAAAGGAGCTTATATTATGGAAATCACTGTTTCACAAGAACAAGAACAAGGACGCGTGACTGTTGCGGTAATAAAAACCGCAGGACACCTGGACGGACAGACTTATCAGAGTTTGATTGATACGGCGCGTGAAATTTATATGGGCGGTGTGCGCGATCTCCTTTTGGATTTTAGCGAGCTGACGTATATTTCCAGCGCGGGTCTGGTTTCTCTGCATACAATCTCTTTGATGATACGCGGTGAAAGCATGCCCGACCCTGAGCAAGGCTGGTCTACGCTGAAATCAATGGATAGAACGCGTGACGGCGGAATGCAAAAGCACATCAAACTGTTTGGCGTGCGTCCCGAAGTTATGAACGTTTTGGAAATGGTCGGCTTCTCCGATTTCTTTGAAGCGTATACCGATAGACAAAAAGCGATCGAGTCCTTTTAATTGAAAACGATTATAGCGATGCAGTTTATCTGCATCGCTATTGATTCAGAGATAAGGTGACAGTCACTTGCCTTGTTGTTTGTTCATTAAACCTTACCCAAAGTGACTGTCACCTGAGAGATGGAAAATGAAAAATAAAATCGGCAACATTGTTATAGTCGCGTTTGTTATTTTGAATATTGTTGTATGGTTCGTGTTTCCGCCCGAATATGACGGGAGCGATACATTCGCGCGGCGCTACGCGGGCGAGGTGCTTGGTTCAACGGTGATCATTCTGATGTCCTGTTCGTTGTTCCTGACCACGCGGCCGGCATGGGCGGAGCCGTTCTTCGGCGGGCTGGATAAAATGTATATTGCGCATCGCCGTGTGTCCACCAGCGCCTTCCTTTTGTTGTTCGTTCATTTGCTGACTGTTCCCATTTCTGTAACCGACCTGCGCCTTGGAAACTATCTCGCGATGATTGCGTTTACGGGCATTGTCTCGATCGTGCTGATTACGCTTGCTCCGCGCATTGCGTTTCTGAGCAAACTAACGGGGAATACTTATGAAGGCTGGAAGAACCTGCATCGTTATATCGGCATCTTTTTTATTATTGGATTTATCCATGCGCTGACGGTGAAGTCTTTGCACGCATTGGTTGCGATCTCATGGGTGCAGATATTCTTTATTATCGGAACGGTTTCCTATCTTTACACCGAAATTTTTGGACGGTTTTTTAAAAAATATTTGCCTTATACGGTTGAGGCTGTAAATCATCCCAATAATTCAACCACTGAAGTTGTCCTGCGCGCCAAAAAAGATTCGATTCGCAAACAGCGCGCGGGACAATTCCTGTTTGTGCGCTTTCCGCAGGAGAAAATCTTGAGCGAGGCGCATCCTTTCACCATCTCCAGCGCGCCGCATGAGGACGTGCTGCGTGTGACAGTGAAAGCCTGCGGCGATTACACACGTCATCTTTTTGGCAATTTGAAAACCGGCATGGATGCAGTTGTAGAAGGCGCGTATGGGTTGTTCGATTACAAGACGGGCGGGGAAAAACAGATTTGGGTCGCGGGCGGAATCGGCGTGACGCCATTCCTTGCCTTTGTCCGCGATATGAAGGGCGGCTTGAATCATGACGTTGATCTTTATTACACAGTGCGTCACCGCGAGGAATCCATCTTCGTGGAGGAGATCGAATCGGCGGCGCAGAAAAATCCGCGCTTGAAGGCGTATATCCGATATTCATCCACAGATGGTTCGTTGACCATTGAAGAAATCCTCAAGAACGCGGGCGGAAATATTCGCGGGCATCATGTTTACATGTGCGGCCCGCTTCCGATGGTGCAGGCTTTTGAAAAGAAATTCAGCGAGTCTGGTGTTTCAGCGGCCAACATCCATTATGAAGAATTCAATTTCAGGTAAAATGTCCTTATTCAGATATCGAGGAGAATCCCATGCAGATTATTTTTTCCAAACAGGAAGGCAGGGTGCCTGTGGCCGTCATGCAGTTGACGGGGAATTTGGACGCTTCCAATTACACGGAAGTGATCGATAAAGCGCAGGAAGCATATGGCGATGGCGTGCGCGACATGCTGATCGATTTGAGCAAAGTGCCTTACATCAGCAGTGCGGGATTAATGTCTTTGCACACGGTGGTGTTGATCTTTAGCGGACAATCGGCGCGATCCAGGGATAATGGGCGCCCCTCATTCCGCCCGATCAATCTGGCGCGCGATGGCGAGGTTCGCAAACATTTGAAGTTGTTCAATCCGCAGCCCGGTGTGGAACAGGTATTGGATGTGGTTGGGCTAAAGCAATTCTTTGAGATTTACTTCGATTTTGATGCGGTGATCAAATCGTTTTAATTTATTTTCTCAACCTGATAAGTTGAGGAAATTTTTATAACAACGTAAATGCAATTTTTGAATAAGCGTCTAAAAAATAAAAAACTTGTGAGGAAGATTATGCCTAAGAAAAAACATAGAAATCAAAATATCAACACCCGCAGCGGACTTGCCGCCTTTTTACGCCGCCCTGCGGTACAAATTGCTACGCTTGTGATCGTTGCGCTGATCGTATATCTGATCGCCGTGGCTGGACGCGGCGGGAATGCCAGCGCCAGCCTCGCGCGCGATGTCAGCGTGGATCAGGCCTACCAGATGTATCAGCAGCCGGATGTCTTCGTTGTCGATGTGCGTGAACAAGCCGAGTGGGATGAATATCACGCGCCCAACACCACGCTCATTCCGCTGGGGCAACTGGCGAGCCGCATCAATGAAATCCCCAAGGATAAAAAGATCGTAGTCGTTTGCCGTTCGGGCAATCGCAGCCAGCAGGGACGCGATATTTTACTTGCGGCAGGCTTCAACGCAACCAGCATGACGGGCGGGCTGAAGGAATGGTACGCAAAGAGTTATCCCATCGAAGGCGCACCGCAGTAAGACAAATACTTTATAATTGCGGGCATTCAAAAGGAGATTATTATGTGCGCAATTTGTGCAAGTATTCCAGTAGCCGCCGCAGTGGGCGCGAAGATCAGCGCAGGCCAACTTAGCCAGCCCGAAGAAAATCGAAAACCTGTCGGCAAGATCACAGGATTTTTTATTCTGTTGCTTATGATTACATCAGTCGTGTATCACACCCTGAGTTGGCGTCAGTAGAATATAATTCTCAAAATACTGGAGCGGCGTGGAGGAGTCTCCGCGCCGTTTTTTATTCCATGAAAAAGATCGCTCTCCTGCTTTTTATTTCCCTGCTTTTTATCAATATCCCCGCTGCTCACGCGCACCCGGCGGATGTATACGCTCACACATTGAACGTGACCATTACGCAAACAGAGCTGCAAATTCGCTGGGTGGTCAAACCCGGTTTGATGCTGACATCTTATCTCTGGTACGAAGCAGATTTAAATCAGGATGGAATTCTCAGCGCGGAGGAATCCGACTCGTGGGGACGCGTCCGCGCCGCCCACCTCTCTGCTGAGCTGGATGGCAAATCACTGCCCCTGCGAATAGACTCCGTCCACATGCCCGCTGATTTGAAAAAATTTCAGGCGGGCGAAGAATTTATCACGTTCACATTATCCGCTGTGCTGCCTGAGGCGAAAAATGAATACAACTTATCCCTGCAAAACAATATGGAAGCGCCCAAATCGGTCAACTGGTTTTATATTATCGCGCAGGGCGATTCTGCTTTCCGTGCGCCCGCTCAGAAAAACAATAATATCTCTTTTGAGATCATAAAGTCGCATACGCAAATTCAAGACCAAATCAATTTGCTCACAACATGGGACAGCGGCAAACCGTCACTGCCCGCCGGCCAGCAAACGGATGTGGTCACGCAAGCCGCCGGGCAGGTTGTCCCCGAGTTGGCACAGCGCACACCGCAGGAGATTTTGCTTGACCTTGTGCGCCAGAAGAATTTTTCACTTTCGTTTTATTTCTTCGCGCTGGTGGTTTCACTTGCGCTGGGCGCATTGCACGCGCTGACGCCGGGTCACGGAAAAACAGTCGTTGCGGCGTATTTGGTCGGTTCACGCGGAACGACCAAGCACGCCATTGCGCTAGGCAGCATCGTCACATTGACGCATACCGGCTCGGTGTTTTTGCTGGGCATCATCACACTCGCCGCGTCACAATATATTTTGCCGACAAGTATTATTCCCGCACTGGAAATTCTTTCGGGGTTGCTCATCGTTGGTTTGGGATTGTATTTATTCTGGCAGAGGTTTTTGGCGTGGCGAAAAATACCCTCATCCCCAACCCTTCTCCCAGAGGGAGAAGGGAGTCGGAGTCCCCTCTCCCTTCGGGAGAGGGCTAGGGTGAGGGCTCGTGTAAATTTATCTGGCACGCTCAAAATCCAAAAGCCATCCGAAAACCTTCATCATCACGGCGATGGAAAACTCCACTCACACGAAATCCCCGAAGCCATTACGTGGCGCTCGCTGATCACGCTCGGCATCAGCGGCGGGCTTGTGCCGTGTCCAGATGCGATTGCGATCCTGTTGGTTGCGATTGCGATCAATCGCATTTGGCTGGGACTTGCGCTAATCATCTCATTCAGCCTCGGACTCGCAATTGTATTAATTGTCATCGGTCTGGCGATGGTTCACAGCAGTAGATTATTTAATCGCATGGACGCTTTCAATAAGTTTGCGCCCGTCATGCCAATTGTCAGCGCGGCGATTGTGTTGATTTTGGGAATCGGGTTAACTTATGGCGCAGTTGTAAAAATCGAGAGTGGGGTATCTCCATTGATTGTAGAATCAAATTCGAGTGTGAGTGCGGCGCGGGTTTTGTATCTAATGGAGGATGAAAAAGATCAGCGCCAGTTGTTCATCATGGGGGTTGCGAATCATGCATCCAAAAAAATTACGAACACCGCAAAAGGCGTGGTGGATTTTTCGCTCTCGCCCGATCAAAAGCAAATTGTTTATATTGAGCAGACTGACGACCTCGAATATAACCTTTGGCTGGTCAATGTGGATGGCGCACAAAATCATATGATTGTGCCGTGCGGTGATGCGATTTGCAGTCAGCCCGTTTGGTCGCCCGATGGAAAAACGATCGTGTATGAATATATGCCGATCAGCGAGGATGGTTCCGGCGCGTCTTCGTTGTGGTGGTTTGATATTGTGAAAAACGAATCGAAACCTGTGTTTCAAGAATCGCGGCTGCCGGGTACAAATCCGCGCTGGTCGCCGGATGGCGCGTGGCTGAGTTACTCCGCGCCGGACGGTTTGCGTTTGTATAATCTTGAAAGCGGCGAGAATCGTTTGGTGAAAAACACGCTTGGCGCGGCGGTGCAATGGTCGCCGGATAGTAAATTTATTTTGATGCGGGATGTCATCATTAAGCACGATCAGTTCATTACGCAACTTTTTCTTTATGATCTTGATGCGCAAACCTTAAAAAATATCGGCGTGAATGAAAGCATGGAAAATATTTTAGCGGCGTGGTCGCCCGATGGAAAATCCATTGCGGTGGTGCGGCGCGATCTTTCCATTCCGCGCGGCGATCAGGTTTGGGTCATGCGCGCCGATGGCAGCGATGCGCGCGTCATCACCGATGCGCCCGCGGTTTTGCATGGCAGTTTGGATTGGTCGCCCGATGGCACGCATCTGCTTTACGATCTTTATCTGCTTGATTCTTTTCCGCTCGAATCGCGTTTGGAAATGGTCAATGTGCAAACGGGCGAAGTCACCGACCTGCAAACAAAAGGATACAATCCGCAGTGGATCTGGTAAGAGGAAACCAATGCAAAACATCGTGACTACGCTGATGAAATACATGAAACAGAATTTTCTGCTCTCGATTTTAATTTTTACACTAATCACTGCCTGCTCGCCGAGCAACGCGGCAGACTCCCACCAATCTGATTCAGCGATACTGGTATCCACGACCTTCCTGGCGGACATCACGCGCAACATCGCCGGTGACCGCTTGACGGTTGATTCATTATTGCCGCTTGAAACAGATCCGCACAGCTATCAGCCGACTCCGCAGGATATGGCGAAGATCGAGCGCAGCCAGTTGATCATTATCAACGGCGTGGGGTATGAGAGTTTTCTCGCTGCATTGTTGGAGAATAATAGAGATCATAAAATTATCATTGAAGCATCTAAAAACATCGCGGCGGGAAAAGACGCAGAGATTGATCCGCATATATGGCTTGACCCGAATCTGGTTATCACCTACGTGGAGAATATCCGCGCGGCGCTGACCGAATATGATCCCAAAGGTGCGGGCGTTTACCAATCCAATGCGGATGCGTACACCGCGCAATTGAAAGAATTGGACGGCTGGATAAAAACCGAGGTGGAGCAAATCCCCGCTGAGAAACGTCTGCTTGTGACCAATCACGAAGCACTTGGTTATTTTGCGAAACGATATGGATTTACAATAACAGGTTCGGTTATCCCAAGTTTTAGCAGCAACGCCGCGCCTTCCGCGCAGCAGATGGCATCTTTGATTGATGAAATTAAAAAACTCGGCGTGTCCGCGATCTTTCTCGACTCGGCAGATAACGATACGCTCGCCAAACAAATTGCAAATGAAACCGGCGTGACCGTAATTTCAGACTTACATTTAGAATCACTGACCGAAGGTCCGCCCGCCGCGACATACATTGATATGATGAAACATAATGTAACGAGGATCGTTGAGGCGCTGAAATAATCTACTTTAAATTTCTTTGGCGTTCACGTTCTTTTATGTAACGTTCTACTGCATCTTTTGATGTAACCCAATTTCGCTTTTCTTTATGGGCTTCGATTTTCCCTGTTCTTGCAAGTAGATTAAGATATTTGCCGGTATAAGGTGTCTCATTTGCGATCTCAGATAAGGGTAAATATTTTTCACTACGTTTAACGGATGGCGCAATGATCTTCAAATATACGTTTAGCGAGCGCTCAACCGCCTGAGCTATGAACCGCACGAATGGACGAATATCACCCGCGTCTGCACTGGCAAGAACTTGGTAATATTTTTTTCGATCATTTTTTAACACGGTTGCCAATGGATACCCTTCCTGCAATAAAAGAAGATTCATGACCACGCGCGCAGTTCTGCCGTTACCGTCGAAGAATGGGTGAATGTTAACCAGTTTGTGATGTACAATCGCGGCGAATTCAACCGGATGCAGTTTTTTTTGATTTCCACGCATCCATGAAATCAGGTCACGCATTGCGCTGGGCACATTGCTGACATCGGGCGGCGTATGACTTGCGCCTGTGATCATTACATTCCCTGTGCGATATGTGCCTGCTGTTTGCGACTCGGTTTCGCGTACAACCAGTTGGTGAATTGTGCGTATGAGCATTTCTGAGATTGTTTGCTGCTCGCCGTGTTCGATCAACTCGTAAAGATAAGCAAGCGCGTTGTAATGGTCGCGTGCCTCAAGGTGATCTTTCATGGGCTTGCCTTTTATGGTTAGCCCATCCTGAATGACCCACGCGGTCTCTTGAAGAGTAAGCGTATTACCCTCGATCGCGTTGGAGTTATACGTCATTTCAATGGCAAACTGCTCATTAAGTTTCTTGACAACCTCTTTTGGAAGAGGACGATGTTCATTCAGTTTGTTTAGTTTTTCTTGAAGCCTTGTTTTAATTTGTTTGTCCAAATATTCCATGTCAATTTCCTTAATATGGGATAGCGTCAAAAACAACTTATACCATATTAAGGAAGAAGATACCAACCAGTCTGGAAGGAAAATTCATGTATCCACACAGTAACCATCAAACCGATAAACCCATTCTCGATGTGCGCGAAGTATCCGTGCGTTATAACGGGCGCGATGCGTTGGAAAATATATCCTTTCATTTGCATGTCGGCGAGCGGATCGCGGTGGTGGGTCCCAATGGCGCGGGAAAAAGTACGCTGTTCAAAGTTGTTTCTGGTGTGCTGTCGCCTAACGCGGGCGAAGTGACCATCTCCGGGTCGCAGCCGACGGCGCATAGCTGCATTGCATATATTCCGCAGCGCTCACAGGTGGATTGGAATTTCCCCGTCAGTGTGGCGGATGTGGTCATGATGGGACGTTCCGCAAAACTCGGTCCGTTTAATTTCCCGAAGAAACGGGATTGGGATTTTGTCGGTCACGCGCTCGAAACTGTGGAACTCGCGAATTTATCCAAACGGCAGATTGGTCAACTTTCAGGCGGGCAGCAGCAGCGGATGTTCATCGCTCGCGCACTCGCGCAGGAAGCCGAGTTGATGCTGATGGACGAACCGCTCACCGGTCTTGATACGCCCGCGCAGGAAGGTTTGCTCGATCTGCTGGATAGACTCCGCGCGGATAAGGTCACCGTGATGGTCGCAACTCATGATCTCGAACAAGCTGCGAAACATTTCGACAGGATTATGCTGTTGAATAAAAAAATTGTCGCATTTGGAGATCCTGAAAGTGTTTTGCATTCCGATAACTTATTATCTGCTTATGGTGGAAGATTTAGAACTGTGGATGGAAATAATTTAGTGGCAGTTGATGACTCTTGCTGCGATGAAGGCGAACACGATTGAATTTACGATTGACGATTTACAATTTACGATTGTTTGATGATTGTATTTTTGGTTAAAGATTAACTGGAATGATTAAGGAGTTGGGATGGATGAGAAAACGTTCAAAGCGCGCACGAAGAAACTTGCAGTCGCGATTATTAAACAAGTGGATAAACTGCCGCGTTCGCTTGCTGCGGATGTGATCAGCAGGCAGGTAATTCGTTCAGGCACATCCATTGGCGCAAATTATCGTGCCGCGTGCCGGGCAAAATCAACAGCTGATATGATCAATAAAATGAAAATCGTTGAGGAAGAAAGCGACGAAACCCAATACTGGCTTGAAATTCTTGTGGAAGCAGGTTTGGTTTCAAAAGAACAAATTTTAGACATTCACAAAGAAACAGGCGAGATACTCGCCATGACCGTGGCGTCTCTCAAAACTCTTCGCGCCAGCCAATCTTCAACTAATCGTAAATCGTAAATTCTATGTCTTTTCTCCTTGAACCTCTCCAATACGAATTCATGCAGCGCGGAATGATCGCGGCTGTTTTAGTCGGCATTGTTTGCGCCGTGGTCGGCACGTATGTTGTCCTGCGTGGCATGGCGTTTTTTGGTGATGCATTAGCACACACGATTCTCCCCGGCATTGCGGTTGGATATTTAATCACAGGCGGTGCGCGCGATACTTTATTTTGGTGGGCCTTGGGGACTGCAATCATCGCGGCGCTGGGAATTGGTGCGATCAGTAAACAAGCCGAAATCAAAGAAGATACGGCAATCGGAATCATCTTCGCGGGCATGTTCGCGCTTGGCATCGCGCTGATCTCCACTGTCCGCAGTTACGCGGTGGATTTGAGTCACTTTTTGTTTGGAGATGTGCTGGGTGTATCCGCGCATAGTTTGTGGTTGATTATCATCTTCGGCGGAATTGTTCTCTTCACGATTGCCGCATTCTACAAGGAATTTCTCACGCTATCATTTGATCCGATTCTCGCGGCGACGTTGCGCCTGCCCGTGAATTTGCTCAACAACCTTTTGCTGTGCCTCATCGCCGTGACCGTTGCCATCTCGCTGCAAACTGTCGGCGTCGCGTTGATGGTCGCGATGCTGGTCACGCCCGCCGCGACCGCATCCCTGCTCACAAAGCGCCTGCCAACCATGATGGCGCTGGCCGCATTCTTTGCCGCGTCATCGGGTGTGATCGGTTTGTACCTGTCATTCTATTTGAGTATTGCCTCCGGCGCCGCGATTGTTTTGACAGCGACATCATTTTTTGTCCTTGCTTTTGCATGGAAGAAGGTTCGTTACACGTAGAGACGTAGCAATGCTACGTCTCTACGTGCCCCTTTTTTTTGTTAGAATACAGCCCATGCGAAACAATCCCCATTCCCCTTTAAAATTTCTTTCCTTCTTTTTTCTGCTTTTTTTAATTTCATGTTCTTCTATCACGCCCGCGCCGATTGTTGTGCCAACCCTCACGCCGCTGCCTCCTGCGACGTTTGCGCCGTTGCCAACGAATACCGCTTTGCCGCTCCCGACTCCCATGGTGATCCCCGCGCCTGCGCGCGCGCGCTATCAACTCGACACGACGATTGACTATGACGCGCACACTATCACAGTGGATGAGACCATTGATTATCCCAATCACACAGGGAATCAACTTAACGCGCTTGTACTTGCGGTGGAGCCAAATCTTTGGGCTGAAAGTTTCAACCTGACGGATATTTCCATTGATGGAACGCCAATAACAACATATACGCTTGACGGTCAACGGTTGGATATTGCGCTGTCTTCATTTATTCTGCCGGAGCATGTTGTCACGATCAATATTCAATACGCGCTTGCTCTCCCTTTCGCAGAACAGGAAGACCCCAATATTGCGCGTCCGCGCATTTATGGATATACCACACGCCAGTTGAATCTCGTCAATTGGTATCCGTTTGTTGTCCCGAATATCAACGGCGAGTGGATTTTGCACGAACCCTGGTTCTACGGCGAACATCTCGTTTATGACTCGGCAAATTATGAAGTTAACTTAAAATTCGCTGACCCCGCTACCGCGCCTATTGTCGCGGCGAGTGGAGCGCCCGAGCCGAACGGAGATTTCACCCGTTATACGATCATATCCGCGCGCACATTCGCGCTCGCCGCGAGTCGCGATTTCGAGGTTGCTAGTGTGCAGGTGGGCGATGCGACTGTATCCAGTTATTATTTCCCGTTGAGCAAGATCGCAGGGCGGGCGGCGTTACAGGCAAGCGCTGAAGCATTACAAATTTACAGCCAGCGCTATGGACCGTATTCGCATAAAACATTATCCATCGTCATGGGCGATTTTAACGATGGCATGGAATATTCCGCGTTCTTTTATCTTCCCATGGGTTTTTATAATCTATACAAGGGAGGTTATAGCAACCATTTGATCGCCATCGCCGTGCATGAAACGGCGCATCAATGGTGGTTCGAGCAGGTCGGCAACGACCAAGCCCAGCAGCCCTGGCTGGATGAATCTCTGGCGACGTACTCGGAAGTTCTTTATTATGAAAATTATCATCCCGAGGTCATTCAAGGGTGGTGGTGGCCCGTTCGCATTGATATCTACAACCCGGAAGGTTTTGTGGATATTCCCATTTACGATGGCAAGGGATTCCAACCTTACACCAACGCCGCATATTTTCAAGGCGCGCACTTTCTTGATGAACTCCGCGCGCGTATCGGCGATGAGGCTTTCTTTGCTTTCATTCAAGATTACGCCGCGCAGGGGCGCGACAAGATCGTCACCGCCAACGATTTCTTTAACATTCTCAGCCAGCACACCCTTACCGACTACTCTGATATTGTGCGTCAATATTTCCGCAACGTGTATTGATGAAAAAAATTCCGCTCATCTTCTTTTTTTGCATTTTGATTCTTTCCGCCTGCGCCGCGCCCACGCCCGCCGCGCCGGTTTTCCCGACCTTCATTCTAATCACGCAAGACCCAAACGCCTCACCCACGCCAACTCCCTTCCAACCAGCGGGGCAAATCGAAACTCCGCTTTCGACATGGACTCCTGCGCCAATCATTCTCGACACTCCGACATTAACACCTGCGCCAATCCCCACCTCCACCGATACGCGGCAGCCGACACTCGTAGTGATTCCGCCAACCCAATCTTTGCCGCCCGTTGCGACTCCCTCACGCACAAATTACATTCTTTACACAAATCTGGATTTCAACGCGCACGCACTCACCGTGGATGAGACCATCCGCTATTACAACAATACCGGCGTGGCACTATCTGATATTGTCTTATCGGTGCAGCCCAACAGATATGGCGCAGGCGCGTTCACCTTAACCGCACTCATGCAGGATAATGTTGCCGCAAGTAATTTTGACCTCAGCGATCAACGCCTGACCGTCTATCTTCCCCAGCAACTTCCCGCAGGTTCAGCCACCACGTTGACGTTGAGTTTCACACTCAGCCTCCCCACAATGGGATCGGGAATATACGGCTACGATTTCAACCAGATCAACCTTGTGGATTGGTATCCCTTCATCGTTCCATACAGCGGCGGCTGGGTCTTGCATGATCCTGTTGCTTTTGGCGAACATCTTGTTTATGATACTTCCGATATCGAAGTCAACTTCAAGACCAGTGCGGATGTGATTCTCGCTGTGAGCGCGCCCGCAGAAGCCAACGGCGAATGGACTCGCTATCGCATGTACGGCGCGCGCACGTTCACCATCTCCGCGAGTAATCAATTTTTGGTGGCAGAATCAGCCGTGGGGACGACCGTGATCCGCTCGTATTATTTCGATGGATATAAAGCCGCAGGGGATAGCATCCTGTATTCGGCGGTGCAGGCGGTCAGCATCTTTGAGGCGAAGTTCGCGCCGTATCCATATCAAACGCTGGCCATCGTGCAAGCGGATATTCACGACGGCCAGGAATATGACGGGCTGGTTTTCATCGCATCCAAATTTTACGATCAATATGGCGGCGGCGCGCGGAATAATCTCACCACCATCGGCGTGCATGAGATCGCGCATCAATGGTGGTTTGGATTGGTGGGCGATGATCAGGCGCTTGAACCGTGGCTCGATGAAGCCATGTCTGTGTATAGTGAGAAAATTTTTTACGAATACAACTATCCCAATTATGACGATTGGTGGTGGCAGTTCCGCGTGGATTATTTTGGCCCGGCAGGCTATGTAGACTCAACGATCTACGACCACGGCACTTTCCGCGCGTACACCAATGCCGTCTATCTCAATGGCGCGCATTTCATTCACGACCTGCGCGTGTTGATGGGGGATGATGATTTCTTCCGCTTCTTGAAAGATTACGCCTCACGCTACCCACGCGGACGCGCAACATCGTATGATTTCTTCGCCGTTGCGCGTCAAAACACGAATGCAGACCTCACTTACCTGATCGCCGAATATTTCTCGGGATCGTATTGAGGAAACAAGTAGGCATGTCTACTTGTTTACATGCCTACTTGTTTCCTTGTCTACCTGTTTACCCTCGCCAACTATGCTAAGACCTTACACCTTCATCAACGTCGCCATGACCGCCGACGGAAAAATCGATACCTTTGAACGTAAAGGTTCTGCGATCTCATCCAGGC
Organism: Anaerolineaceae bacterium; assembly: GCA_009885525.1. GTDB lineage: Bacteria > Chloroflexota > Anaerolineae > Anaerolineales > Villigracilaceae > Villigracilis. Next base: position 20,263 of record VFKN01000166.1, read on the forward strand.
GTGATAAAGAGCGCGTGGATCAACTCCGCGCTTTTGTGGATGGAATATTGGTGGGCGGAAAAACACTTCTCGAAGAGCAGCCCAAACTCGTGGTCAAGAGCGAAGCGTTACGCGCGGGCAGAGTCCAGCGCGGGCTGAATTCAAATCCCGTTAAGATCGGGGTTGTTACGCGGGCGGATATTCCGCTTGAATCGGAATTTATTACAGCGGGGCTTGCGCGCAAGGTAATATTTACAACCTCACGAACATCTATACCGCAGCTCGAAAAACTGCGCGCGCTTGGCGTGGAAGTTTTTGTAGACGACGCGCTGCGTGTTGATCTGAACAAAATGATGCTCACGATAAAGAAAATCGGTGTGGATCATCTGATGGTCGAGGGCGGCGGAACAATGAATTTTGAACTCATGCGATTGGGTCTCGTGGATGAATTGACGATCTACATCGCGCCGATGATCTTCGGCGGCGCAAATGCTCCCACACTTGCAGATGGTCTTGGCATGCCGCGCGATGCCGCGCTCGAATTAAAATTAATGGATGTTGAAAAATGGGAAGACGGCGGACTTCTGTTGAAATATAAATTGTAACGCAGGCTTAAGCCTGCGCTACGGAGCGCTACGGAGAAAAATATGACTACACTCACACACGAAAAAATAGAATTGTTACTTGAAGAAGATTGCTGCCACGAATGTGAAGGCTACGGCGAAGATAAAGTTTGTGTGCATATCGAAGCCATCGCTGAATTGCCCACGCGCTTTGGCGATTTTCATATCGTCGCGTTTTCGAATAACCGCGACAACAAGGAACACATCGCCATCATCAAAGGCGAAGTGTTTGAAGCCGATGACGTGGCTGTGCGCCTACACTCCGAATGTTTAACCGGTGATGTCGCCGGTTCGCTGCGCTGCGATTGCCGCGATCAACTTGAATCCGCGTTGAAGAAAATCGGCGAAATGGAGAAGGGCATTGTGTTATATCTGCGTCAGGAAGGCCGCGGCATTGGGCTGACCAATAAAATCCGCGCGTATAGTTTGCAGGATCAGGGACTCGATACCGTTGAGGCAAACCTCGCGCTCGGCTTCCGCGACGATGAACGCGATTATGCCGTCGCCGCGCACATGCTGCACTCGATGAAAATTCAATCCATCCGCCTGATGACCAACAACCCGAAGAAGATGGATCAACTCACGCAGCACGGCGTCGTCATCAACGGGCGCATCCCGCACATTTTGCCGACCAACAAACACAATCGTTTTTATCTCGAAACCAAAGTTGCCAAATCCGGTCACATGATCGACTTTCACGGCAAACCGCATCTCGTCGAGCAAAGCGATCCGCCCATTGTTGAAGGCTTGACCGAATCGCAGATCAAGGCGTTGTATGATTAGCCCTCACCCTAGCCCTCTCCCAAAGGGAGAGGGGATTAAGACCGTTGTCATCACCGGCGCAACGGGTGTGCTTGGAAATCTCGTTGCAAAAACTTTTGCCGAACGCGGACATAACATCGCGCTGCTTGATCGAGATCAAGATAAATTGGATTCCTTAACCCGTGATCTGAATCTGCCCGCGGACAGACTCTACACCCAGGTCATTGACCTGCTCGACGGAAACGCGCTGTATGACTCCGCTCAAAAAGTTTCTGAAAAATTCGGAAATATCCACGCCCTGATTCATCTCGTCGGCGGCTGGGTCGGTGGCAAGACTCTTCCCGAATCTGAAGCCAGCGACCTTGAATTCATGCTAAATCAGCACGTGTGGACGACATTTAATTTATTGAAATCATTCACTCCCTATCTTGCCCAAAGTAACTGGAGCCGCGTCATCGCGGTCTCGCAGCCGATTACTGTCAAGCCAACTGCCAAATCCGCGATCTACGCGGCGGCGAAATCCGCGCAGGAGAGTTTGGTGCTCACGCTCGCAGAAGAATACAAAGACAGCGGCTTAACCGCGAACATAATTCACGTCAAATCAATTGATATAAAAAGTGACGCGCTGCGCAAAGGTACATCCCCCGCAGAGATCGTCGCCGCGATGACTTATTTATTTTCCGAAGAAGCCAATAAAGTGAATGGGGCAAGAATTCCGTTGTATTAAGAAATGCGTCGCACCTCGCCTAACAAGGTGCGACGCATTCTGGTGTTACTTCCCAAACCACATGCGACCGATCAAATTATCCTTGCGAATAAATTGATGATACAACGCCGCGCCGATATGCATGGCAATCAATACAAGCATAACGTAAGATACGTTGCCATGCATAAAACGTTCGGGATATACGAACAGGTCTTTGGGCATCGCGCCGTTTCCATTAAGGATTTCATTCAGACCATAGGCTTGACTCAACGCGCCGCCTGTGAACATCATGGCGAAGACGCCTATATATAAAAGGAAATGCACGAAGTTTCCGAGAAAATTCAGCGCGGGATGTCCCGCATCCGCAGGCGCCGGGCGCTTGAAAACGAAGCGGGTAACTAGGCGTGTGATCATTAACACGCCGAGCAGAAAGCCCATTATTTTATGCCCGCCCAACAATTGCAATTCCTGATCATTGGGCGTGGGGCTGAGCACGAACATGCCTGCCAAAAGCAGCAGAATGGTCAGTGCGGCGACGAGCCAATGCAGGATAACGTGAACGGGATGATAGCGCTTGGGGGTGGAATCATTAGACATAGTTCTCTCCTCTTGTGAATATGATGTTTGACTAAATTAACAATCGCGCAGAAAAGCGCAATTGTTAATTTAGCTTTATAGATGACGCAGGTCTCTTTTTATATACCATCTGCCTATATTTCTCTTTCAGCCAACCATCCCAAAATTCTTTCCGCCACCGATTTCCACTCCGCTTCGAGCATCATGTCGTGCGCCATGTTGGGAAAAATCTCCGCGCTGAGGTTATATCCGCGCGCTGTGGCGTGTACCTGGTCGGGTGTGATCGCGTTGTCGTTTTCCGCGCCGAGAATCAGCAGCGGGGATTTGATCATCTTCGGGTGCGCGAGATTTAATCCCAGCAAGTCAATGAACATGCGGAATGATTCATCGTTCAGTTTTTTGTAATATTTCAACAGTTGTTTTTTGGGCATATCGTTGGAGAACAATGCCCAACGCGCGGCTTCGGGCGTTTCTACAACGGGATACATACGCAATTGCGCCGTGACCTTTAGCAGCGTGCGCGGACGCTGCCTGACCATGCGAAAAAATGTCGGCCATAATCCAAAGTGCGGACCGGAAGCCAGCAAGACGGCGGCAGGCGCGTCATGCTTTTCCAAATATTTTTGAGTGAGGAAGCCGCCCATCGAATGACCGATCACCACGGGCGGAGTTTGAAACTGCGCCGCGATTTGCTCCACGTCGCTGACGTAATCCGCGATCCTGCTCCCGCGAATTTTTCCCGCACTGCCCGCATGTCCGCGCAGGCTCAAAGCGGTTGACTGATAACCATGTTCCGCAAAGAAGGGCAGAAAAAATTCGTCCCAGCACCATGCTCCATGCCACATGCCGTGGATGAAGAGTAATGGCGTTTTATGCGTTTGATTTTTGGGCGTGCGCGTGATCGTTTCGATTTTCATGTTTGCTCCTCGTGATGTTTATTCAGCAATTCCAAATCTAAAATCTTTTGCCACGGATTTTCACAGATTGAGATTAAAAAATCCGTACAGATCGGTGAAATTCGTGACTGGCTTCATTTGTTTTTGGGCTTTTGTCCTCAGATTTGGAATTGCTGATGTTTATTGCGCCGGGAATAATGCTTCCAGCGCGCGTGGGATTTCATCCCGCCACGATGTGTAATTATGTCCGCCAAAAAATTCGCGGTAGGTCACGTTGTATCCATTTTTCTGCAAGATGGGCTGCAAGCGGCGATTGTCTTCGAGCAGCCAATCGTATTGACCAATATCCATCCAGATTTTGATCTCACGTGCCTGCTTCGCGCGGATCAAATCCACCGCCGCGAAGTCGCGCCCCTCGGATTCAAATACACCCGATTGGCTGATAACCCTGCCGAAAATATCCGGCATACGCAAGCCTGTATATAGCGACATCAACCCGCCGAACGATGCGCCGAGTACACCATACGCGCCGTGATTTTTTTTGATGTCGAGCAGGTTTAATTTTTTGCGGGCAAGCGGCAAAACAACATGTTCGATGGTCATCAAGGTTGCATCGGAGCAGGCGTATTCCACGCCGCGGTATTTGTCTCCGTTTTGAATGAATGCCATCGCAAGCGGTTGAATACGCTTCTCATGAATCAGGTTGTCCACGATGATGTTTAAATTAGCGCGCTGAAGATAATCCACGCCGTCATATATAACCAGCAGTGGAACAGGTTCTTTGACCGGCGGTTTGTAAAGATAAATTTCGCGCTCGCCATCCTGTTCGATCATCCACGTATCTATCAGGTGATGTGTGACCTTCCCGCGCGGCACGCCTCTGCGTTTGGTTGCATACGGCGTCGGGCTTGTCTCTGGCATGTAAAAGAAATGGTTGTAATGTTCAATGCCATTGAAGACCGTATTTTTATTCAACGGGTCTTGGACGCGTTCTTTTGTGCGTGGATCGTAAAAAGCATATTCGAGGTAGGCGGTATGATCCAACTCAATTGAATATGTCCACAAGTCGGGCGCACTCCGTTTCATCTTTTGCGGAGCGTCTTCCCACATGTGCAGATCATCAATGATGTGCGGCGCGGATGTTCCCTGCCACACAAATGTGACATGGTTTCCTTCGATGATGGGATTGCCTTGTTTGCGTGCGAGTTCAAGAAGTTTTGTATTCATATGTTCCCATTGTAATAGACCTCCGAACTTCGGAGGTCTATATATTTTTATTGATATGTAATTTCTTCCACGCGCCAGCATTCTTCGCCTAAAACTTTATGCAGGCGCGTAATCAATTCGGGTGTGATGCGCGTGGTCTCGTTGGGGAAGTCGATCAAGTGGCTTTTGCCGCTTTCGAAAATTTGAAACGAGAATTTATCCTTGCCGTGAGCGGCGATCAGCGTGCCGTGCAAAGTTTGGATGCGGCGCTTGTCGCGTTCTTTATCAGTAGAGGCGCGCAGGATGACCGTGATCTGTTTTGGCGGATGATCCGCTTCGGCTTTGGCGAGCGGAACGTATAACGAAGGCGCGGTGTAAGACATCACGGTTGCTTCGTCGGTTTTTTCAACCAGCATGGTATCGGGCAGCACGGCGTGCGGCGGAGTGACGGGTTCATTTTTTTTGAATTTTGGCGCGGGCTTCGATGCGATTTCAACTTCATCAAAAGATGGCTGCCATTCCGAATCCCAGTTGTCGGGGAAATTATCGGGCGGGGGCGGCATGTCGTCAGCCCCCTCGTATTGCGGAGCAATTTCAGCGACGACGGGAATTGGCGCGTTGGTTGGTTTGGCGGGCGGCGGAGTCGGCTTGGCGGGCTGCTCCACTTTGCGCGCTGGAGCAGATTTGGATTGATAGTGAAGCGGCGTCGCGGGGGCGGGAGGAAGTTCCGTGGGCAGAGGTTCCGCTGCGGAGGTAATCTGAATCTCGGTCTTGATTACATCCACAAGAATTTTTGGCGGCGTGCTGCCGGTATCCACTTTGCCTTCGACGATGATGATCTGTCCGTCTTTCAACTGCTCGCGATATTTTTCCCATGTCTTCGGGAACAACACCAACTCAATCGTGCCTTGAATATCTTCGATGGTGACAAAGCCCATGGCTTTGCCGGTTTTTGTTGTGTAGGGACGCACCACCGTGACGAGACCCGCGACGCGCACTTTTTCCTCGTGAACGGCATCGGATAGTTGACCTGAAAAATAACTGACGATCTGCGCGAGCATGGCTTGATATTCATTGAGCGGGTGATCTGAAATATACAAGCCGATGAGTTCGCGTTCCCAATTTAACATTTCGCGCTTATCAACATTTTTAACTTCGGGAAGTTCGATCTCTTCCACGATGCCGGTTGCCGCGCCGAAGAGACTCATCTGTCCCGCATCGGCTGCGCGGAAATGATTTCCGCTGATGGCAACGATGCGATCCAGCGCCGCGAGCAGTGATGCGCGGTTGCCAAATTGATCGAGCGCGCCGACTTTGATGAGACATTCAAGCGAGCGTTTGCCAACGGAACGCAGGTCTACACGGCGTGAGAAATCGTTAAGGTCGGCGAACTTGCCATCTTTGCGCCCTGCAATGATCGCATCGATCGCACCTTGATTAACATTCTTGACCGCGCTCAATCCAAAGCGGATGGATGGTTTGATTTTATTGTTGCTCTCAACGCCGTCCTCGGCGCCGAGGACGGCGTTGAGAGCAACAGGCGTATCTTCGATCTCAAAATCCCAACCCGATGTGTTTACATCCGGCTGGAGCACAGGCACGCCCATGTTGCGCGAATCGGCAACATAGAAGGCGACCTTTTCAGTAATGCCCGCGTTGGCAGAAAGCAGCGCCGCCATATATTCAGCGGGATAGGTTGATTTTAAATACGCGGTTTGTACAGCGATGACGCCATAATCCGCCGCGTGAGATTTATTGAATCCATACCTTGCGAACTCTTCCCAATCCATGTAGATCGCGTCGGCGACGGATTGATCCATGCCTTTTTCAACCGCGCCTTTGACAAACTTGGCGCGATGCTTATCAATATCTTCTTTTTTCTTTTTGGAGATTGCCTTGCGCAACTCATCTGATTCTGAAGGAGTGTAACCCGCGAGTTCCACAGCGGCGCGCATCAGTTGTTCCTGATACACAGGAATGCCGAAGGTGTCTTTGAAGATCGGCTCCATCGCGGGGTGACGATATTCCACTTCCGCTTCGCCGTGCATACGCGCGATGTAGTCGGGGATGAACGCCATCGGTCCCGGGCGATACAACGCGACCATCGCGATGATGTTATCGAGATTCTTGGGCTTCATCTGCACGAGCCAGCGCGTCATTCCCCCGCCCTCGACTTGGAATATTCCAGCAGTTTGTCCACTGCCCATTATTTCAAATGATTTGGGATCATCAATGGGAATATTGTTCAGATCAAATTTAATGCCGTGACGTTTCTCGATCATGCCGCAGGCGCGCGCCATGACGGTCAGCGTGATGAGTCCAAGGAAGTCCACTTTCAACATGCCGAGCGAATCCAGAATACCCATTTCAAATTGGGTCACGGATTTGATCGGTGTTTCTTCCGAGTTGGAGGTGGGGCGATGCAGCGGCAGGTAATCTTCGATGGGTTTGTCTGAGATGACCACGCCCGCCGCGTGTGTACCCGCATTGCGGACGGTGCCTTCCATGCGCGCGGCGATATCAATGACTTCGCGAATTTGCGGCTGGGTATCGTAGATCTTTTTGAAGTCGGCAACTTCCATTGCGTCTTTCATGGTCGTTGCGCGCCCCGAAACGAATGGCACAAGTTTTGCTACTTTATCAATCTCGGAAAGCGGAATTTCCATCACACGCGCCACATCGCGCAGCGCGGCTTTTGATCCCATGGTGCCAAAGGTGATGATCTGCGCGACTTTGTCATCGCCATATTTCTTCGCGGTATATTCGAGCATATCGGAGCGGAGATCATCGCGGAAGTCGAGATCAATATCGGGCATCGAGATACGCCCGGGATTTAAGAAGCGCTCGAAGATCAAGTCATGCGCCAGCGGATCAACCCGCGTAATATCGAGTGTATAGGCGATGATCGAGCCAGCCGCTGAACCGCGCGCGTTGTACCAAATTCCATGCTCGCGGGCGAAGTGGCATAGATCCCAAACGATTAAGAAATATGCGTCGAAGTCCATGGTGTGAACAACGCTTAATTCATACTCGAGTCTTTCCTGCACTTTTTGGCTGGAGGCGTCTTCCTTGAATTTAATCTTCGCGCCTTCCTGACACAGCGCGCGCAGATATGAATCCGCGCTGTAGCCTTCAGGGACGGGGAACTCAGGTAGGTGATAGCCTTTGAAACCCAAATCTACGTTACAGCGTTCGGCGATGAGCAGCGTATTGCTTAACGCATCCGGAACTTCCGAGAAGATTTTGCTCATCTCCAAAGGCGAGCGCAGATAATACGAGTCGTCGCTCATCTTCATGCGGCTGGGATCGTTGAGTGTGGAGTTGGTTTGGATCGCGAGCAGAATATCCTGCAAACGCGCATCCGCCTGGTTGACATAATGTACATCGTTGGTGGCGATGAAGCGGGCTTCATAACGCGCGCCCAAACTCAGTAACTTTTTATTTAAGTCTGTAATTTCTTTAATGTCGTGCTGCTGCAATTCCACGAAGAAGCGGTCTTTGCCGAAGACATCCGCGTACCAGTCCCATTTCTTCACGGCTTCTTCGGGATTTTCATTAAGCAGCGCGCGCGGAATCTCGGCGGACATACAGCCCGAGGTGGCGATTAATCCTTCTGCGTGTGCGGCGAGAAATTCATGGTCAATGCGTGGATAATAATAGAAGCCTTGCATCTGTGCGGCGGATGCGATCTTCAAGAGATTCTTGTAGCCGGTTTCATTTTCCGCGAGCAAGAGCAGATGCGAGGACGTGCGATCGAGTTTCGAATCCTTATCCTTCATTGTACGCGCCGCCATGTAGGCTTCGAGTCCGATGATCGGCTTGATGCCCTCGGCTTTTGCAGCTTTGTAAAAATCGATCACACCGAACATCGTGCCGTGGTCGGTGATGGCAACGTGTTCCATGTTCAATTCTTTAACGCGTTTGACCAGCTTCTTAATATTCGAGAAGCCGTCGAGAAGCGAATATTCCGTGTGGACGTGTAGGTGAGCGAAAGACATGAAATTAGATAATTAGAGAATAGATATTGGTTGGGAGGAATTAAAAAAGATTATAGCACGCATGTTCAATTGTGAAGTCGGCGGTTGGCTTAAAAAATTGAAGCCGCTGAATTCAGCGGCTTTTTAAATTGCGGGCGAAGTGATTAACATCCACGAATTTCACGAATGTTCACGAAGAAAAGAATTTGAAAAATTCGTGTTGTTTCGTGCGCTTCGTGTTTAAAATATTTTTACACTGGTTCAACGACTTTAGTCGTCACCTCAAATGTCGGCGGATGTTCGAGCGTCTTCTTCACTTTACACAACTCCGCCGAGCGGACAAGTGCTTCATAATATTGCGCGGGGAAAGTTGGCGGCACTTGAATTTCAAGATCTATTTTTTCCATCATGCCGTTTGCGGCAGCGTGATTATGTTGAATAATATGAATGCCTTCCGTGGGCAGGTTACGCTGCTTGCAAAAACCGAGCACATAAATTCCCGCGCATGTGCCAATTGACGCGAGAAAAATTTCAAACGGCATAGGCGCGTCATCAACGGGCGGTTGGTCAGTCATAACCGTGTGACCGCGAAAGTGAGCGTCTACTTTTGAGCCGCCGGGAAAATCAATAATCATATCCATGAGAGAGCCTCCAAAATATTAGTATAGAATGTCATATATTTGTGACGCTCTCAGGTCAAAAGATATTACCTGCACCGTAAAGGGAATATTTGCGTAGATAAAGTCTAATGCTCAAATTGCAAATGGAATATAATGTAATCACATAAACAAAGGAGATTCAAATGACTGACAAGAAAACAACTACTGACATGATTTCATCCGCCCAACAAGGCGGCTTGGTACGCAATGCACTTAATCAACTCAAACTCATCGGTCGCCTCATGGGCGATAGCCGCGTGAGTATCTTTGCCAAACTCATTCCCATTAGTGCGCTTATTTATCTTGTTTCACCACTGGATGCAATCTACTTCCCTGTGATTGGCCCATTGGATGATGCTGCATTATTATGGCTTGGCTCTTACGTCTTCACCGAACTTTGCCCGCCGCAAGTTGTCGCCGAACACATGAAAGAGCTCGCAGCAAACATGACCGTTGATGCAAAAGATGAAGTCGTAGATGTTGAAGCCACTGACGTAAAAGAAGAATGAAACCTTTTTGGATTTTTTTGACTCTGCCGATTTTGATCGCCTGCGGAGCGAAACAATCCATCGCGCCGACCGCTGTCGCGACCGCGATTCTGCCTACGCTCGAATTCGCTGCCGCTACCCAATCGATTCCCCAACCCGCAACAGACTCTGCGCCCACGCAGAGTTCTGTCGTTAACGCGGATGTGTTCCCCGCTGCAGAAAACTATCAGTGGAAGTTAATCACCAGCGGGCTGACGCGCCCCGTGGATATTCAATCCGTGCGCGATGGTTCCAATCGCTTGTTCATCATCGAGAAGCAGGGAAAAATCCGCGTGCTTGAAAATAATCAATTGCTCGATGCGCCCCTCCTCGATATTACTGATCGCGTAAATGACAGCCGAAATGAAATGGGATTGCTCGGTTTGGCGTTTCATCCCGATTACAAACAAAACGGATTCTTCTATGTCAACTACACCGGCGAGGGTGGCAATACGCGCATCTCACGTTTTTATGCAAACGGAAATTCCGCCGATGCGAACAGTGAAAAAGTTTTGCTAATTATTGAGCAGCCTTACTCAAATCACAACGGCGGCGCGCTCGCTTTTGGCGCGGACGGTTATCTCTACGCAGGTCTCGGTGATGGCGGGCTGGCTGGCGACCCGCATAAGAATGGTCAAAACAAAGATGCATTGCTCGGAAAAATTTTACGCATCGATGTGAACAACGGCGACCCGTATTCCATCCCAACTGATAACCCGTTTGGAAATGAAGTCTGGGCGTATGGGCTGCGTAACCCGTGGCGCATCTCGTTTGACCGCGCAACCGGCGACTTGTGGATCGGCGATGTCGGTCAAGGTGATTGGGAGGAAGTGGATTATTTCCCCGCAGATGGCGTCCCCGGCGCAAATTTTGGCTGGTCGATCATGGAAGGCAATCACGGCTATGATGGCGAGCCGCAGCCCGGCATGATTCTCCCCGTTGCGGAATACAGTCACAGCGAAGGCGGCTGCTCCGTCACCGGCGGATATGTCTATCGCGGCGCGATGCCCGAGTGGAACGGTGTTTATCTCTATGGCGATTATTGCTCAGGGAAAATTTGGGCGCTGATTCTCTCCGCGGGCAGCTGGCAAAACCAGGTCATGTTTGAAAGCGGCGAGTTGATCACATCTTTTGGGCAGGATGAATCCGGCGAGGTCTACTTCACGAGTGACAAGGGCGGCATTTATCGTCTCACAAGAAAATAAAGATATATCACACCTGATATATGCACTTCGTCATTGCAATTTATGACGCCTGTCACTGGTATGACAGGCGTTTTTGCTATAAACTATAAATATAGATAGGAGACAGATATGGCAGAAAAAATTTGGAAAGTTGAAAAAGTCAAATACTGCGAACATGTCGGGCACGAAATTGAAATTCAAGATGAAGTTGTGATCCCTGCTGAAAATCTGCCTGACCAGCCGCCGCGAATTGTTGCACACCGTTGTTCCAATGCACTCGAATGCAATATGCTGGAAAAATCCGCCTGCGCTTTATGCGGAACAAATCCTGATCTTGACCCTGTGTAATTGAGCAACCAAAAGTTGCTCTTCCAAACTCTCTCCTCCCTCTGAGTTGGTCTTTTGGCTGCGCCGCGTGTGAACGCGGCGTATGCCGTTAAAAGATTAAAAAATTAAACACAAAGGACACTAAGGTCACAAAGGATTAAAACCTGATGTCCTTTGTGTTTAAAAATCTTTCAAAAACATTTTTACAGAATCATCCACGGGGTTTTCTTTAATTTGATTCGGCGTCCCCACTTGTTTTAATTCACCATTTACAACCACCGCTATGCGGTCACCTATTTGTGCGGCTTCTCTTAAGTTGTGTGTGACAAAAATTGTCGTGCGCTGTTCGTGCGCCAATACGCTGGATAAATCGTTGAGTAATTGCCCGCGCGTTTGCGGATCAACTGCCGAAAATGGCTCGTCCATCAGCAGCAATTCGGGATTGAGGACAAATGCCCGCGCAAGGCTGACGCGCTGCGCTTCGCCCCCCGAGAGTTGATTCGCGCGGCGCGCGCGGAGAGAATCCACGCCCATGGATTTGCTCCACTTTTCGACTTGATGCTTAATCTCATTTTTCTCCACGCCACGAAACTTTAATCCAAGCCCGATATTTTGTTCCACCGTCATATCCATTAACAGCGGGTCTTGAAAGACGAAGGCAATCTTTCTACGATATTCGAGATCATCCCATTCTTTAATATTCTTATCCTTGAACTTGATTTCGCCTTTTGTAGGTTTTAGCAAATGCGCCAGCGCCAATAACAACGTGCTTTTCCCCGCACCATTGGGACCGACCACCGCGAGCGTCTCGCCGCGCTGAATGTGAAGCGCATCCACGCGCAATGAGTCGCGTCCGTTGCGTTGAATGAGAAGGTTTGAGATTTCGATCATTGTGATTTGTTTTTCCCCTTCTGTTGAATCAACGTCAGCGCGAGATTGATCAGATATGTAATGGTCAACAACAGCGCACTTAAAGCCAACGCCATGTTGAATTCCCCTTTGGAGGTTTCCAGAACAATGGCTGTGGTCAACACGCGTGTCTGACCTCTAATGTTTCCGCCCACCATCATCGATGCGCCGACTTCCGAGATGACCGAACCAAACCCGGCCATGAGCGCGGCTAATAGCGGGAGGCGCGCTTCGCGCCACAGCATCCAAATCATTTGCGGACGTGACGCGCCAAGTCCCAGCAGCTGCTGAGTCAAGCGTGGGTCGAGTGCTGCGAGTGCGGCAGCGGTGAGTCCCGTCACCACCGGCGCGGAGATGATCGTCTGCGCGATGATGATCGCCCACGGGGTATAGATCAGCCGCAAATCGCCAAGCGGACCGCTGCGCCATAAGGTGATCGCAACGACGAGCCCGACTACCACGGGCGGCAATGCCATGCCCGTGTTGACAATGCTCAAGATGAATGAACGTCCGCGAAAATTCCCCAATGCCAGCCACGTCCCAAACGGCAAGCCGATCAACAAACTGATGATCGTGGCAAGCGCTGAGACTTGCAGAGAGAGGAGGGTGATGTCGAGGATTTCCATGGGGATGTATGCAAGTATACAAGGAAATAAGTAGGCAAGTAAACAAGTAGACAAGTGTTGTGAATACCTGTCTACTTGTTTACGTTTTTACTTTTCTACAATCCTAAATCGGCATCCGTCTTATCTGCGTCGGGGATGAACAACTGCTGCCCGAATTTATCCACGCCGAATTTTCCGATGACTTCCTGCGTAGCGGGGTCGGTCATGAACTTTGCGAAGGCGACTGCGCCGTCATAGTTGACCTTGGGCCACTTGGCGGTGTTAATGGTGATGGCGTGATAAACATTCAGCAGCGAGTTGTCTTTTTCGACGAGAATCTCGAGCTGCAGTTTATCTTTGTTGGCGAGGAAAGTCGCGCGGTCGGTCAATGTGTACGCGCCCTTCTCGGAGGTGATAGTCAGCGTTGCGCCCATGCCCTGACCGGTTTCGAGATACCATGCGGGCTTGGTGGTGGCGGGATCGATTTCGGCTTTCTTCCAGAGACCGAGTTCTTTTGTGCTTGTGCCGGATTTATCCGCGCGGGCGGCGAATGTTGCGCCAGCGGCTTCAATAGCCTTGAACGCATCCACGGGTTTCATGCCCTTGATCTTGGCGGGGTCGGCGGCGGGACCGACAACAACGAAATCATTGTGCATAATGAGGCTACGTTCTTTGCCCCAGCCATCGGTCATGAAAATTACTTCGGCGGCAGGCGAGTGAACGAGCAACACATCAGCATTGCCTTCCTGTCCCATCTTGATGGCTTCGCCGGAGCCCACCGCTACGGTCTTGACCGTGTAGTCAGTCTGTTCCTCGAACATGGGAATCAACACATCCAGCAAACCGGAGTCTTGAGTGGAGGTGGTGGTCGCGAGAATAATCTCAGGGTTGGCGGGCGCGGCAGTCGGCGCGGCTGATCCGCAGGCGGTCAGCGCAATGGAGAGGACGAGCAAAAGCGTTAATAGAGTGTTGCGTACTGTGAGTTTCATAAAACCTTCCTTGATATGAGATTTGTAGAAGTTCAACGCTTTGAGGTGTTGAACTATTAACCTGATGTACATTCAATTAAGATAAAACTTAATCGAACGTGAAAATAAAAAACTATAACGCAATCTGCTCCCCGCTATGTTTGGTGTTGTAACCGGTTAGCGTGTTCAGCGAATTTCTGAAATCCAAAGTCTGGATGTAATCGAGCAGCGGGAAAAGATTTTCCTCCTGATCACTCGACAGGACGAGATCGTAGCGCTCTTCAAATAGCGGGATGAAATCCAGCCCGCGTTGATTTGCGGCGGCTTGCAGCCCGATGGAAACATCCGCTTCGCCTTGCGCGATCAACTCCGCGGCTTCGCTGTGCGTCTTGACAGTTGTGTCATACCCATTAATTTTTTCGGCGGGGATTTTCAATTTGCGCAGTTCGGCATCCAGCCACAAACGCGTGCCAGAACCTGCGTTGCGATTCACAAATTTAATTTTTTCGCGCGCAATATCCGAAATTTTTTTGAGCGATTTTGGATTTCCGCCCGCGAGCATTAATCCTTGTGTACGGTTGGCGAGTGTGATAATTTCCATTTCACGGTCGGGGAAGAGATGCTTCACAAAAGGCGTGTTGTATTCGCCATTTTCATCTAATAAGTGTGAACCGGAAATTTGGCAAAGTCCCTGCCGTAAATTGACAAGTCCATCCAGTGAACCGACAGGCATGTTCAATAATGTGATGTGTTTTGCAAGATGATCTGCGATGCCTTCGATGGCAAGGTCGTGACTGCCTGAAAAAATAATAATAGGCTTTCTGCTTTTTGGAAGGATGATCTCTTGCAGAATGAACGCGCCTGCTTTGGCGCGATAAAATTTTTCCGTGACTTTGCCAGTTCTGCGCAGCTCGCTGACTTCGATCAGATCCGCGGATTGCAGCGCGAGGATGTGGTGACGCACCCACGCGGGGGATTGTTTCAGCGCGCGCGCCAGGTGCGTTAACGTGGCGGGCGATTCCATCAGCAGGCGCAGAATCTCCATGCGGCGGGAATCCGCGAGCAGTTTTATCCGGTCAAATGAATGGATGGGATGGATATTTTTCATAATTTGCTTGTCAATTAAGAAAAAACTTAACCACAGTGTAGCATAATGGAACTGGGTTCGTCAAATGTTTTGTTCATGGGAAAAAACGCAGCATGAAAGGCTTTGAATTTGGTTACGATTCAAGGGCTGTCAACAACAATTAGTGTTGTGTGAAAGCAGGAACTTACCCGGACATTTGGTGTTAAAATGGCATCACCTTTACCGGTGATTTTTTGACCATTACTATTACTAACAAACTGGAGTGACAATGAACTTACCTAAATTAATTCAAGGCGGCATGGGAGTTGCAATTTCTGATTGGCGTCTGGCAAAAGCAGTTTCGACCTTGGGACAAATTGGCGTGGTATCGGGGACGGGCATCAGCCGCGTGTTTGCAAGTCGTCTGATGGATGGGGATCTAAGTGGGAATGTGCGCCGCGCGCTTTCTAATTTTGCCATGCCTGAAGTCGTTCAAACGATGATTGACCGCTATTACACCCCCGGTGGAAAATCTTCTACAACGCCGTATAAAACCCCGGTTGTTTATACGCTCAAGCCGCCAAAATCTTTAGATCAGGTGACCGCCATCGCGAATTATGTCGAGGTCTTTTTGGCGAAGGAAGGGCATTCGGGGATTGTGGGCATCAACCTGCTTGAAAAAGTGCAGATGCCGACCATCGCTTCGCTTTACGGTGCGATGCTCGCCGGTGTGGATGTGGTCTTGATGGGCGCGGGAATTCCCACGCAGATCGCCGGCATCCTCGATAAGTTGAGCAACCACGAACCAGTCTCTTACCGCGTAGATGTTAAAGGCGCGGGGAATGAAGACGATTTCAGAATCCACTTTGATCCCGAGAGCGTCTTCCCCGGTATCGCCAAATTAGTCGGCAAACTCAAACGCCCGAAATTCTTCCCGATCATTTCTTCGGTTGTTTTAGCGCAGGCTTTGATCAAACGCAGCGAAGGCTCGGTGGACGGATTTGTGATCGAAGGTCCCACGGCTGGCGGGCATAACGCTCCGCCGCGCGGCACGGTCAATCTCAATGAAAAAGGTGAACCGATCTACGGTGAAAAAGATGTCGTGGATCTGGAGAAGATGAAACAGATCGGCTTGCCCTTCTGGCTTGCCGGCGGATACGGCAACCCCAAGCAAGTGCAATCTGCCTTGGATTCAGGCGCGGCGGGTGTGCAGGTTGGCACAGCCTTTGCATTGTGCGATGAATCAGGCATGCGCCCGGATTTAAAAGAACGCTTAATCCAAAAAGTGCTCAAAGAAGAAGCGGAGATATTGACCAGTCCCACCGTTTCACCGACAGGTTTCCCGTTCAAAGTTGCCAAGTTGGAAGGCACGCTCTCCGACCATGGCTTATACGAGCAGCGCAATCGCATTTGCGATTTGGGCTTTTTGCGCATCCTCTATAAAAGAGAGGACGGCACAATCGGCTATCGCTGTTCCGCTGAGCCGGTGGAGAATTATGTCAAGAAGGGCGGCGCCATTGAAGATACAGAGAATCGTTCCTGCTTATGCAACAACCTGACTGCCACGGCGGGCTTTGCGCAGATCCGCAAGGATGGCTATGTTGAAGATCCCATCATCACATCCGGCGATGATATTGTTGCGGCTGGGCAATTTATTAAAGAAGGCAAGACCCATTACTCGGCGGAAGATGTGGTTCGCTATTTACTCGGCCCGTTGTTCGAGCAGGGCTTTCAGCCAAGTATGTAAAGAAAACGGTTAGATAAAAAAACATCCTGCATTGTGCAGGATGTTTTTTTATTCGCTGGATAAATTTTAGGGTAGAGGGGGTAAAACACTTGCGCACGCAAATGTTGCGCAAGGAAGGAAAGATCAGCCATGTCAACACAACCGGATAAAATTATAACCATACTCATAGCAGAAGATCATCCCGCAACTCTTATGGGGATTCGCTCTATGCTTGCAAGCGCCCTGGATATGAAGGTCATAGGCGAGGCTTACGACGGCAACCAGATAAAGCAATTGGTCGCAGAATTACATCCGCGTATCCTGCTCTTGGATTTGAAAATGCCCAATCTTCTCTCCCCATCCAAACTTGAAGAGTGGGTACGAGAAAATCATCCTTATACAGATACGCTCGTATTAACCGCGCATGACCGCGACGCGTATCTTTCCAATATGATGGAGGCAGGCGTAGTAGGGTATTTGGATAAAAGACTGCGCGCGGGGCAACTGATCTCTGCAATTCGCCGCGCTGCAAACGGGGAAATTATTTTCGAGAAAGAGCAGATTGAAAGAGCGCGGCGATGGAGAAAGGAAGTAGCGGAAAGATGGGAAAGTTTATCTGTTCGCGAGCAGGCGAAGAAACTGGGAAAGAAAATCCCCGCATTGTTGAAAGACAAGGCGTAAACCATCCGTTCATCCGTTATGACATCCGTTGGAAACCGCCCCCTCAAAGTCTTTCTCTGCCACGCCCACGCGCTTCAACGGGAAAAACAATTATTGTCATGTCATTTGCAATTGGCTGTACACGGCGTATTTTACAAAAGCAGGTAAAGACCGATTGACCGTGTTGGATGTGTTGCGGCAAGGACGCCAACGCATCTATTTGCTCAACGTGGAAGCCTTGGCGTATTTGGATGGCATGCCCTTTTCCA
>VFKN01000039.1 GCA_009885525.1 Anaerolineaceae bacterium
TGCCTGTGAACGCGCCTTGCGCCCATCCGTAATCCATCGCAAAGTCATGGGAAGTTTCCGCTCCGATTGGGGTGCTCAGACATATGCCACTTTAGCCACTGTACTAAACCTATCTATTACCCACAAGTAGGGTAAATGAGGGGTAGACTAAGCCAAGAAAACAAAAACAGGAGTAATCCGAACATTGGCGAGCAAACAGAAAAGCAAGAATATATCTTGGGCAACAGAAGAATTTTCGAAGATACAACTAAAAGATAAGCGATTGAATCAGCGTTGTAAAAAAGTGGCAAGGGCGTTGGCGCAACAATCCACGGAGCCAATCAATCAGGCATGCGAGGATTGGGCTGATACGAAAGCGGCTTATCGTTTTTTTGATAATCCAAAAGTCTCTCCGGAAAAAATTCTTGCGCCGCATTACGAGCGGACCGTGAAGCGCATGAAATCGCACGCGTTGGTATTAGCTGTGCAGGACACCACATTTTTCAACTATACCCATCATCCACAAACCAAAGGGTTGGGAGAAATCGGAACCAAAGCACAAAACCAACGTGGATTTGGAATGCACTCAACGTTGGCAGTCACGCCCCAAGGGCTGCCGTTAGGCTTGTTGACGCAGCAATATTTTGAACGTCCAATTGGAGAAGCCTCACATACAGCGTCAGAAAATCAAAAACTGCCGATTGAAGAGAAAGAAAGTTATCGCTGGATTGAAGCCTTCGAACAAGTGATAGCATTGACGCCTGAGGAAGTGCAAGTGGTGACAGTCTGCGACCGTGAAGCGGATATCTACGAGATGTTTGTCTTGGCAGAAGAGAAGCAAGCAGACTTGTTGGTGCGCGCAAACATGGATCGGCGGTTAGATGAAGAAGCCAAATATTTATGGGCAAAGGTTGAAAGCCAAACGCAGGTTGGGGAGATCACGGTTGACATTATCGGCAACGACAAACGCAAAGCACGTCAAGCGATTGTCTCGGTTCGTTTTTGCACTGTCACACTGAGACCACCCTGGCGACCTCAACAAAAGAAGTTGCCGCCCATCACCTTGACAGCCATTTTGGTGCGAGAAGATAATCCAGCGGCTGACATCAAGGAACCCATTGAATGGTTATTGCTCACCAATACTATCGTCAACGACTTTAGCCAAGCCTTGCAAGTCATTGAGTGGTACTGCTCTCGCTGGCAGATTGAGGTCTCGCAAAGCGCAAAATCATCAAATCCGGTTGCCGCGTTGAAGACTGTGGTCTGCAAACTGCTGTGCGTCTTCAAAACTATATCGCTCTGATGTGCGTGGTCGCATGGCGTTTACAATGGCTGACTTACATCAACCGCACAAACCCGGAAGAGCCTTGCACTACTGTCTTGACCGCCATCGAATGGCAGGCGCTTTACATGCGCATTCACAAAACATCCGTACTTCCCAAATCACCTCCGTCAACACATCAAGCCATTCGTTGGGTTGCTCAACTTGGTGGTTTCTTGGGACGTAAATCTGATGGGCAACCTGGTATTGTTGCCATCTGGCGTGGTTGGCAAAGGCTACAGGATTTCGCTGCTACTTGGGAACTGATTGTTTATGAACGTACCCAACTTGTGGGTAATAGATAGATACCGTCCCGAAGGTTTGAGCGGCTCAACCACGTTTTTCAAGGAAACCTTCGGGATGTTTCCCCTTCTTTTTGAGATGATACCAAAATCAGGAAAAAACGAATCTTTTTCTTTGAAAACCTTGGCGGCTTCGCGTCTTGGCGTTAAGGTTTTGGTTTCCCCCCAGAATTTTGAGAAGATACCGAAAATCCGCAGGAAATGGCCGGCATAAAATCGCAGTCACTGTAACGCGAGATGTATAGCTGCCCAGGAAATTTTTTTTCAGTATGTTGAAAGATATGGCGCTGCGAGGAATGACTCTTGCGCCGCACTGCGTTCCCTGCAGGTGAGCAGCCGCCTGTGACAAGGGGATTGCTTCGTCGCGAAGAACAAAAGCGCTGCCCGCAACGACATTTGCAAGAGAGGCTGGAAAGAATTTATCTGGAGGACTATATCCTGTCTGGTCGTTTTTTTCGAGCAAGCGCGACATGAATGTCGCGTTACGGGGGGAATGAGTCACACAGACTGTTAATCAGCAAGCTGATTGACTCCAGAATTCGCAGGATACGTTACGCAAAAGTAAAATCGCCTTTATAATTGTCCTGCCCTACATTTTTTATTTATATTTTTGCACAGCCAGCAATTTGAATGTGATTTGTAAGGTTGCTGTCATGCATATCAGATTACCTTGCAGTAAAATTTGGAATGGAGAAATTCAACATGATGCCAGAAGCTGGAAAAGGTACTATACTGTATGTGGAAGATAATCCTGATAACAGGAATCTCATCCGCAGGGTTTTGAACGCGGAGGGATACGCAGTTATTGAAGCTGTTAATGCAACGCAGGCTATCCAGAAACTGGAAAACGGCGGCATTGATATTATCCTAATGGATATTAATATGCCGGATATGGACGGCTATACATTAACAGCAAAGATCAAAGCAATCCAAGCATATTCAAAGATCCCAATCATTGCCGTGACTGCGAATGCAATGCGCGGCGATAGAGAAAAATCACTGGAAGCGGGCTGCGATGGATATATTCAAAAACCGATCGACATTGACACGCTTGGCCAGCAAATTGAAAGATTCACGACAAGGAGCAATCAATAATGTCCGATCAAACACCTCCCGTATTTGATACACAACCGATCCGCAAACCGACGATCCCCAAGGATGCGGCAGTATTGGTGGTTGAAGATAATGTCTCCAATTTCGTATTGATCGCGCGGATGTTGGGATATTTGGGAATCCACTGTGAGTGGAAGACCTCGGGCTATGAGGTGGTAGAGTACGCAGATACACTGCCACGGCTGGACCTGATCCTGATGGATATCCGCCTGCCGTATGAGGACGGCTATGGGGCGTTGAAAAAAATCCGTGCATCGGAACGTTTTAAGAGCGTGCCGATCATCGCAGTGACCGCAGAAGCCAGCCAGGAACAAATGGAAAAAGCAAAAGTCTCCGGTTTTGACGGCTTTTTAGGGAAGCCCCTGGATCCAGACCGCTTCCCCGACCAGATCCGCCGCATCTTAAGTGGAGAACCGGTCTGGGAGTATAGTTAAAACTTTAGTGATGACAACATCTGAAGCGACGCCCACACGCGACCCAAAGCAAAAAAGATTCAAAGGCAGTCTGGCAGGCACACTTGTAAGAACGCTCCTGATCTTTACCTTTATTCCCTTCGCTATTATGGCGGTTGCGGCTTATCGGAGTGCGCATACGCTGCTACGTGAACAGGCAATTGTACAGTTCCAAAACCTGCTGACAACGCAAGTAAAAGTCATTCAAAGTGATGTAAAAAACAAGGAAAGTCAACTTAAGGGCCTGCTTGAGAGCAGCGACTTTAGGTTGCTAATGGAACTTGGACTACACGCAAACCCACAACGCAAAGCCGAGTTTCAACAGATACGAAACGGTCTTTTAAAGGAATTCGAAAGGCTGAACGCGCAGGAAAACACACCGGCATTCAATCAGTTCATGCTGATCGACAATAACGGAAACATCAAGATCGCGACCAACGCGGAATGGCAGGGCAAGAGCGTCGACTCCGCCATTTTCGACGAGGCGATCGAGGCAGCCCCCTCGCAGGCGCTGTACGGGCTGGCGCCGCTTTATGAAAACAATCTGGTTTTAATAAGTGCGTATCACTACAAGACAGCGCGCGGTTCGACATTAGGCACTTTGGCGGGAATTACCGAAGGCAAAAATATCGTAAAAATGACGCAGCCGATCAACGGGCTATCGCCGCTGGCGGATACTTATTTTATACTTTCAAACGGCCAGTTTATTTACCACGATCCGAAGACAAATAAATTCCTTGCTGCGGGCAGCGATCTGCCATCGCAGGCCGAAATCAGGGCAGCCTTAGCTAATCTGATGGAAAAGAATCAGAGCGCGCCAAGCGCGCTGGATGTGAGCACTTCAAAAGGCAATGCGGCCCTGGCGCAAATTCAATGGTTCCCGGAGATGCAAGCGGGGATCATTCTGGAAGTGGATGAAAGCGATATCTACGGGCAGATCACAAGTCTGGCGCCGTTGACGGGTATTTTAATTTTGGGGATGCTGCTGGCCACGGCGGTGGTGCTGACGCTGGGCGTCAACCGGGTGATCAAACCTTTGCGCTCGCTTTCGGAGATCACGCAAAAATTCGCGGAAGGCGATTGGGGTCAGCGCGCGGCAGTATCCAGCGACGATGAGATCGGCTTCCTGGCCGACTCGTTTAATAAAATGGCGGACGAAATCAGGGGAACCTACCGTTCGCTGGAGCAAAAAGTGGACGAGCGGACACGCCAGATCCAAACGGCAGCGGAAGTTGCGCAAAACTTTACGACGCTTTCGAATCTGGATGAAATGCTGGACAAGACGGTTGAGCTGCTGGTGCAGCAATTTAATTTTTATCAGGCGAGCGTATTTTTACTGGACCGGAGCGGCAAGTACCTCGAGTTCAGAACCGGCTTTGGCGCGGCGACAGAAGGGCTGACCGAAAAAAATTACAGACTGGAAGTGGGTTCCACTTCGATCATGGGCTGGGTAAGCGCGAACAACCAATCGCGGATCGCTTCACATGTTGCGGAGGATGAGCTGCATTTAAAGAACGAGTTTCTACCGGAAACACGCTCGGAGGCGACTCTGCCGATCTCAATGAACAACCTGGTGCTAGGGGTATTAGATGTACAAAGCACCCAGGAAAGCGCATTCAGCCCCGAGACGGTGGTGATGTTACAGACATTGGCCAGCCAGCTGGCAACAGCCATCCAAACTTCGGGATTGGTCGAGATCAGCCAAATCGACTTTGAAGAGCTGGCGCGGCTGTATCGTTCGAGCCGACTGGTGGCAGAAGCAAACACGGATGATGAGATCCTGGAGATTAGCAGCCAGCTGCTTAAGGCAGCGCCGTACGTGGTGCTGCTGCTGCGGGTAAAGAACAACGAGCTGGAAGTTTTCTCGTCTTCAGACGAAACAAAGGCGGGCGTGCCGATCGAAGATTTGCCGAAAGCGATCCCCGTCCAAATGGAAGATATTGAAAAATACCTGGCACGCGGGCCGATCATTGCGATCCCGAAAGTCGGGGAGAGTCCGGCTGCGCTGAAAAGCATGGCGCAAAAAATAGGGCTGGAAAGCACGGCGTATTTACCGGTTAACAAAAACGGAAAACTGGAAGCGATCATGATGATGGGAATCCGGCAGGGTACGCTGGCGGCGGGGGCGCTGCAACCGTACACCAACCTGGCAGACCTGATGACGGTTGCAATGGACAAGGCGTACGCGATCGCGCAAACGGAAAAACACCTGCGCGAAGTGGAATCACTGGCCTCGATCAATGAAGCCATCTCGCGATCTGCGAGCATGCAGGAATTCTTTGAGGCGCTGCACAAAAAGATGCAGCAGATCATCGGCGATTACAGCATGATCGTGGCGCTGTATGAAGAAAAGACAAATACGATCAACATCCCATTCAGTTATGAGGATGGAAAAATTTCAGCAATCGAGTCCTTCCCGCTGGGAGAGGGCTTAATTTCCATCTTAATCCGCACGCTGCAACCTTTACTGCTGGCGGAAGATACAGAGCGGAGAGCCGCCGAACTGGGCGCAAAGATCTCGGGCAAGCCGGCGCGTTCGTGGATGGGCGCGCCGATGCTGGTACAGAACAAACCAATCGGGGCGTTGATCATTCAGGACAGCGAGAACGAACATGCCTTTAATGAAGATGACTTGAAATTCTTTACGACGATCACCGGCCAGGTGGCGGGCATCATCCATAACGTACACCTTTTAGAGGAAAGCAAACATAAAGCAGTGCAGCTGGAAACGGCAGCGGAGATCGCGCGGGATATCAGCGGGTCGCTTAATATCGATGAGCTGTTAATCAAGGCGGTTAACTTAATTTGCGAACGCTTTCATTTTTATCACGCTTCGGTTTTCCTGCACGATCTGCCCGGAGAGTTCGCGGTGATCCGCGAGTCAACCGGCGAGGCGGGGGCGCAAATGAAGCGCTCAGGATACAAGATCGGGATCGGGTCAAAATCGATCGTGGGCTATGTAAGCGGGCGCGGCGAAGCGCTGATTGTCAACGATACGGCGAAAGACGTGACCTACTACGCCAACCCGCTGTTCCCCGAAACGCGCGCCGAAGCCGCCATCCCGATGAAGGTCGGGGAGCGCATTCTGGGGGTGCTGGACGTGCAAAGTTCAACGCCGTATGCGTTCTCTGAAGACAACCTGCGCAGCCTGCAGATCCTGGTGGATCAAATTGCGGTGGCGGTGGTGAATGCAGAACTATTCGCAGAGACACAGGAACACCTTTCGCAGCACCGGCTTTTACATCACATCACGACGACGGTGGCCTCGGGCACCACACTCGAAGAAGCTTTGGAAAGCGCGGTGAACGGCCTGCAAGTGACGCTGGGCGGCGACCGGGTGATCATCCTATTGTTGAATCGTGAAAAGAAGATGCTTGAAGCGAAGGCCTCAATGGGCTACGCCGAGGATATTACAAAATTACAGGTTCCGGTCGGCAGCGGCGTCATCGGCTGGGCGGCAGCGCACCGAAAACCTTTGCGGATCAAAGATGTGAGCATCGACCCGCGCTATCTGGAGATCAGTTCCAATACGCGCTCGGAGCTGGCCATCCCGCTGGTGTACCGCAATGAATTGCTGGGCGTTTTGAATGTGGAAAGTGAACAGGTGGAGGCGTACACAGAGAACGATGAAGAAATGCTGGGCACGCTGGGTGGCAGCCTGGCGGCGATCATCGCCAATGCGCGCCTGCTCGAGCAGATCCGTCTGCAAGTGGAACGCGAAAGACTTGTGTCTGAAATCAGCAGCAAGATCCGCAGATCGACGGATATTCAATCGATTATGATGATGACCGCAAGCGAGCTGACACGGATCACGGGCGCGCGTTTTACCAAATTACAAATCAATCCTGAAAAGGATGAAGGACCAGAAGGCTAACCCCATGGCAGGCAAACCCAACCTTACCGAAGCCTTTACCCCGGAAGAAACCGCGCGCACATTATATAAGAACTGGCGCGAGCGTTTTATCATTCCGCTGCTGATCGGCGTGCTGGTGTTTGGCGCGATGGCCTTAATTCCGGCGGTGATCAGCGCACAAAATGTGGTGGTGACCTTTGTGTTCGTCACGGTGTATGCGATCATTGCGGTGGTGACTTTTATTCCGTTCCCCTACGAAGCGCGGGCATGGGCATTTTTATTGAGCGTGTATGCCGTGGGCGCGATCGAACTGGCGCGCTACAATATTTTAGGCGACGGCAACATCTTCTTCCTGGGGATGATCGTGCTGGCGACGATGCTTTTGTCGCCGAGGGCGGGCATAGTCTCCATGGCAATCAGCCTGATCACCTGCAGCGCGGCGGGATTTTTAATGATGGGCGGGTATATTCGGCCGCTGGCCGCCGACACCGCGACGGCCAATCTCGAAGATTGGATCAGCGGAAATGTAGTGATCCTAATGATGGGTGTGATCGTGGTGATGGGCTTTCAACGATTGGAAAGTGAATTTCTGGAAGCACAAAAAAAAGTGGACAAGACGCTGGCTGAGTTAGATGAAGAACGCGCGAATCTCGAAGAGCGGGTGCTCGAGCGCACGATCAAATTGAGAAGGGTTAACGAAATCGGGCGTGTGATCACCTCGATTTTAGATCCGGATGAATTACTGTCGCGCGCGGCGCACTTGATCGGCGATGAATTCGAATGTTATTACACGGCCATTTTTTTACTGGATGTTACAGAGCAATGGGCCGATCTGAAAGAAGCCACCGGGGATGCCGGCAAGGTTTTGCGCGAGAACAAACACCGCCTGGATATTAAAGGAAAGAGTCTAACCAGCGCCGCGATCCGGACGGGTCAGGTGCGCATCGCATTGGACAGCGGACCGGACCCGATCCGCTTTGATAATCCGCTGCTGCCCTATACGCGTTCGCAGATCTCGATTCCGCTGGCGGTCGGCGAGCGCTTCATCGGCGCATTGGAGATGCACTCGACCCTGGAATCCGCTTTCTCACTGCAAGACGCGGATACGTATCAAAACATGGCGAACGAGATCGCGGTTGCGCTTGAAAACGCGCGCCTTTTCAAAGAAGCGCAGCAAAGCCTGGTTGAAATGCGCGCGACGCAACGCCAGTATTTGCAGGGGGCATGGTCTTCACTGGAATCAGAGCAGCGCCTGGAATATTCGGTCGGAGACCAGGAATATACGGGAAACCAAGCTTCGATCCCGCTAGCCCTGCGCGACCAGATCATCGGTCAAATCGAAATGACAACGCATGAAGAGCTGACACTAGAGCATAGAAGCCTGATCGAAGCGATCGCAACACAAACAGCGCTGGCGCTGGAAAACGCACGCCTGGTGGAAGAAAGCCAATCAATCGCCGCACGCGAAAGGCTGGCAAACGAGATCACCTCCAAAGTTTGGGCGTCGACGACCATGGAAAGCATCCTGCAGACCACGGTGCGCGAATTGGGGCGTGCGCTCGAGGCGGCCGAAGTGGAAATTCAAATTTCAATGAGCCATGATGATGAATAGCAACACTCCTTTGGCAAAGCAAACCGCAGGGAAGAACCTGGTGTCGGTTGTATATAACTACAAACAATGGCGCGAACAATTCATCCTGATCATCCTGCGGATCGCATGTATTGCGGGCATCCTGCTGATCGCGTTCTCGTTCCCAACAGCGACGGCGGGCGACCGGATCCTGTTCGCGGGGTTATATATCCTTTTGCTGGCGATCACCGTGGCGCCCGTCCCGTACAATGTGCGGGCATATAGTTTTCTGGGCATGCTGTTTGCGGTCGGGACAAACGCAATCCTGGCGTGGGGACCGTGGCTGGATGGCAGCATTTTCTTTTTAGCCTTTATCGCGCTGGCGGCACTACTGTTCGATAACCGCGCAGATATTGCGGCAGCGGTGATCAGCACGCTGACGCTGGCCGTGATCGGAACTTTGCAGTCTGCGGGGCTGTACGAGCTAAAATCCGCAGACCCGGCCCTGATCACCAATGCAATGGCGTGGGCGGCATATACTGCCAACGTGCTGATCTTAAGCATTGTGATCGTGGTTGCGATCAGTCAATTCAAGCAGGAATTCGCGAACATCGCAAAAAAAATGCAGGAGACCTTCGAGGAATTGATCAAGGAACGTTCGCAGCTCGAAGAGCGAGTGAGCGAACGCACGGATGAGCTGGAAACAAGAACCGCGCAGTTACGTTCCTCGACGATCGTGGCGCGAACTGTGGCTGAAATTCAAAACATCGAAGAATTAATGAATGCGGTCACGCATCTGACTTCGGAACAATTCGGCTATTATCACATTGGGCTTTACCTGCTGGATGAGAATAAAAAAACGGCGTTCATGCAAGCTGCCTCCTCTGCAACAGGAAAGCAATTCGTGGGGCAGGGCTTCCACATCGAACCGAGCAGAAGAAATCCGCTGTATCTGGTGGTCGACCAAAACCGGCACCACATCTCTTCGGATGCGGACAACGCGCAATTTTTCAATGACGTCAATTTCCCGCTGACGCGTTCACGGATGGTGTTGCCGCTGGCGATCCGTGGCAGCGTGATCGGCATGCTGGATATCCATTCAGAGCAGACCAAGGCATTCAACGCCCAGGACGCAGAGATCATCCAAACTCTGGCAGACCTGGCAGCCATTTCGATCGACAATGTGCGCCTGATCAACGAAGCAAGGGAGCTGGTCAGCCAGCTGGAGGCAAACACGTCAACGCAGGCGCGGGAAACCTGGTCCAAATTGACGAGCCGGCATACACCCGCCTATCAATATACGCCTGCGGGCGTGCGGCCGATCTTCTCGCCCAAGAAGAACGTGCCAGAAGGCAGCGACACCCTGAACGTGCCCTTAATGCTGCATGAGCAAAGCATAGGAACGATCAAGCTGCGCAGGAAAGGCATATCGGCTAGCTGGTCTGAACGCGAGCGCAACCTGGTTGAAAAAATCGCAGACCAGGTTTCATTGGCATTAGAGAACAGCCGCCTGGTGGATGACGCGCAGAAGAACGCGCTGCGCGACCAAATGATCACCAATGTTTCAGCGCGCATACGCGAGACGCTGGATATCGAATCAGTAATCCGAACTGCGGCGACCGAATTGCGCAAAGTATTCGACTTAAAGGAAACAGAAATCAGCGTCGGTTTCCCGCAATCTGACAAGAAAAACACGAACCCGTCCAAGGTTTAGATCAGCATGAGCGTCGTAGGCAAAAGAGGAAAATTGTGACTCGGTCAGTAAATTCGATCAGCATGCGAATGGTATTTTTGTTCTTTATTCTATCCCTGATCCCGGTGGGTGTTGTTTTCATTTTCATGCAAAGACAGGTGCGTGAAAATGTGGTCAACACAGAACTGGAGATCATGCGCGGTCACGCACGCCTTTATTCGACGCGGATCAAAGCGGAACCCGGCCAGGAAGTGAGCATTGCGGCAGAGTTGGCGAGATCCACAAACGGAGATGCATTCTTTTTAATTGCAAGCAACGGCACTTATCTGGCGAGTTCTGATCCAGAAAAAACCGGAAAGTCGGCACTGGAAGATATGAACTTTGCAACCCTGCAAAATCTACTGGCGAGGGAATCGACCACCATTCTCGACGAAGAAAACGGACGTTTGATCGGCTCCTACCGGACAGCGCTGACGGAACCGCTGGCGGTCTCGATCGGGAGCGTCCAGCAAAAAACGCTGGGATTAAACAGCCTGCCGAGTAGAATCCTGATCCAAGTATCGCTCGCGTTGATCTTTGCCGCGTTGTGCACCTGGATCGTAGTGTCCACACTCATCACCAACCCGTTGAGACGGCTGATCGATTACTCGAACGAGATCAAAAACGGCAACCTGAACGCAGCGATTGAAAGCCGAAGATGGCGCAGCAACGAGCTGGCCGAGCTCGCGACAAACCTGCAAGGCGTGTCTGAAAATGTGCAAACCTCCTTTAAAGATATGGAAAGCAGGATCGACGAGCGCACGCGCGAGTTCGAACGGCGCAGCAACCTGTTGAAAGCGGTGGCGGATGTGGGGAAGGCGATCACCTCCTTTCGTAATCTTTCCGAATTACTGGAACAAACCACGCACCTGATCAACGAAAATTTCGGGTTTTACCATGCGGGCATCTTCCTGCTGGACGAGCATAAAGAATATGCGATGCTAAGCGCGGCCAACAGCGAAGGCGGGCAGGTGATGTTACGGAGAAAGCATCAACTAAAAGTGGGCGGAACGAGCATTGTAGGCTACGTTACAGAGAACAGAAAGGCTCGTATCGCGCTGGATGTCGGCGCGGATGCGGTTTATTTCGATAACCCCGACCTGCCAAAGACCCGTTCAGAGATGGCGCTGCCGCTGGTGGTGGGCGGACAAATCCTGGGCGCATTGGATGTACAAAGCACCGAGCCGCAGGCTTTTTCGGAAGAGGATATTGCGACGCTGCAGATCCTGGCAGAACAACTGGCGGTGGGCATCCAAAACGCGAACCTGCTGAACGAAACCGAAAAGGCGCTCGAGACGGCGCGGACGGTTTACGGCGATATGAGTCGTGAAGCGTGGGGCAAGATACTGCGCGACCAACCAAGCATCGGCTTCCTGGCGACAGCGCCCGGCACAATCCAATTGCACGCGGATGTGATGGAGCCGAATATCGCGAAGGCGTTTGAAAGCGGGGATATCGTGATGGGCAGCGACAACTTAACGATCAGCGTACCGATCAAGATACGCGGTGAAGCGATTGGGGCAATCCGGTTAAAGAAAGCCGAGATCGCAGAGGCATGGACACAGGATGAAACCAACCTGGCGCTGGCACTCTCCGACCAGTTAAGCGGCGCGCTCGAAAGCGCACGCCTTTATCAGGAATCGCAAAAACGCGCGGCGCGCGAATCGCTCGTCTCAGATATTTCCGCGCGGATCAGCGCCAGCTCGCACACCGACGCGATCCTGCGCGAGACGGTTCAGGAATTGGGGCAGACGATCGGCAATGTGTCGATCACGTTCCAACTGCTGGATCATTTCGAAAAACAAAAGCGGCCCGAGACCCAGGGGAAAGAATATCCCGCCAACGCCAGCAGAAAGGCGAGGGAGTAAGCATGTCTGCTGCGAATGCACAAACACCCATGAGTGAACAAAATCAATTCGCGATTGAGCGCATGCTGCAGTTCGGCCGGCGAATGATTGCGCCGCACGCAACAATCACGCAGTTCAGTATCCGAAGACGCGTTAAATTGCTGAATATGATCGCGCTTATTCTGACATTTACCTTTGCGACCGGACTGCTGGCCCAACCCGCTCTGGCGGCAACCTACGGATTCCTGCTGTTCATTTCAGTAGGTTCATACCTGCTGGGTAAATCAAGAACCCCGAGCGCGGGAACCTTCCTGTTTTCCTTTGGCTTTCTTTCAGCCACATACCTGGCTTTATATTTTAATTTTTCAGACAACTATTCCGCGTCTGTGTTGGCGAGTGTGCCGATCGCGCTAATCGTTGCAAGCGCGATCACCAGCCCAAGAACGTTTGCGGTGCTGGCGATCTACGCAGCGCTGGCGGCCTTTTTAGCACCGCTGTATTTAACGACGCCGGGCGTCGCGGCTGAATTCATCAGCGTTGGCAGTTTAATAGCGGCGACAGGCGCGATCCTATACGGCATCCGTATGTTTCAGCTGAGCCTTGAAAATTTTCAGGCGGACGAGGTGCGAGCCGCAGACCAAAAAACAGAAGAGGTTAAAACAAACCTTGAAGAACGCAGGCAGGAATATACGCAGAAGGCACAGGCAGCCGAGCAGCAGATACAGGAACGGTCAGCGCGCCTGCGCAGCCTGGCTGAACTTTCCCAAGAGATCTCTGCAAGCGTGAACAGAAATCCGGACGAACTGCTGACCTACTTTACGCAGATCATCAGTCAGAAACTCGGCTTTTACCATGTGGGCATTTTCCTATTGGATAAAAACAAGCGATACGCAGAACTGCGCGCTGCAAACAGCAAGGGCGGACAGCGCATGCTCGAACGCCGCCATCAATTAAAGGTGGGCGGGACGGGCATTGTGGGATATGTTTCGCAAAGCGGTTATGCGCGGATCGCGTTATCGACCGGCATGGATGCCGTGTTCTTCAACAACCCGGACCTGCCCGAAACGCAATCCGAGATGGCGCTGCCGATAAAAATCGGGACGCGGGTGATCGGGGTGCTGGATGTACAAAGCCCGCTGCCGGCAGCCTTTCATGAGGAAGACACGCATACCTTCACGACCCTGGCCAACCAGATCGCGCTGGTGATTCAAAACATGCAAACCGGCGGACAGGCGATAACCTCCGGGCTTCCGTCACAGGCGACAAAGACCGGAGAAATAGCAAGCCGCAAAGAAAAACAAAGCGGATACGCATACCTTGCAGACGGGACGATCGCAGCGGCAAAATCGATCCATACACCCGCGCTGGATCAGGCACTCGCATCCGGCGAGACGGTGGCACTGCCAGCATCCTCCAGGAATACACATCCAATCCTGGCCATTCCGGTGAAGGTACGCGACCTGGTGATCGGCTACATTCATATTGAAGCAGCGGAAGTAAATAGAAAATGGACCGAGGACGAGATCGCGATGGTTCAATCCGTTTCGGAGCGCGCCGCGCTTGCGCTTGAAAACGCGCGCCTATTCGAAGAAACAGAACGGCGCGCCGAACAGGAACAAAACATGGCGCGGGTGACCGCGCGGATCGGTGAGGCAACCAGTTTTGAACGCATCATGCAAACCACGATTCAAGAAATCGGGCGGACGCTGGGCGCCAAGCGCACTTTTATTCAACTGGAATCGCCATCTTCTTCCACCGACGAAGATACGGCCATGGACCGAGGAAATTAATAATAATGAATACGCCTGTGCCTTCTTCCTCTTCAAAATCAACAATGCCAGCTCCGGCCGCAGAAAACCGGAAAACCAGACCGCGCCCAAAGGGAATCCGGAAATCCCTATCCAGGCTGGGGATCAAGCTGCCAGCGATCGTTATTTCATTACTGGTATTGGCATTCTTCGTTTCGACCTCTTTGAGCGTGAAGGCTACACAAGATGCGCTGGTTGAAACAATCAAAAGCGAACTGAGCTCACAAACCTTATCCAAAGCCGACCTGATCCGATCCAACCTGATCTGGACGAGAGGCGTAGCCATAGACCTGGCAGCGGCGGCCGAGGTTACAAAGTACGATCAAGATACGATCCTGAACACCATTCAAAATACGCTGGTGCATAATGAGCAGATATTCGGCTCCGCAATCGCATACGAACCTTATCAATTCCAGCCCGATCTGTATTACTGGTCGCCGTATTACAGCCGTAAACTGATCGGGGACTTAAAATTTACGCAGCTGGGAAACCCCACCTATGATTACTTCAAATGGGATTGGTACAAGCTGCCCAAAGAAAGAGGCGTACCGGTTCTATCGCCGGTCTATTTGGACAAAGGCGGCGGCAATATCTGGATGGTGACCTGGAGCGCGCCTTTCTTCGACACTCAAACAAAAGCATTCAAGGGTGTTGCGACCACCAATATTGCCTTCTCGCAAACCCAAAAGATCATCAGCGATATAATCGTCGGACAGAAAGGTTACGCCTTTCTGATCGATCAAAAAGGAACCATTCTGGGCATCGGCAATAGAGGCGGCTTCTACCAGCCGATGGAAGACTCGATGCTGAGCATTGCCCAGGTAGCGAAGGCGACAGAATGGGAAGCCCTGGTAAAGGAAATGACGGCAAGCAAAACAGGGTTTGCCAGCGCAACAGACGCCCAGGGCCGCCCAATGTTCGTGGCTTACGCGCCTGTCGGGCTTGAGACGGGCTGGTCGCTAGCATTGGCATTTCCGCAAAATGAGGTTTTTGAAAAAACGGCGCAGCTCCAAAATACACTGGTGATTTATGCAAGCCTGGTGGCGATTATCTTTGGCGTGATCCTGTACCTGTTCACACTGACCATCACGCAGCCGCTGCGGCGTTTAACCGCGCATGCCAGCCGGCTGTCGGCGGAAGAACTGCAGCTGGTTGAAGGTAAATTGATCGAACCGATCCAGATACACACCCGGGATGAGCTGGAAGACCTGGCTGAGGCCTTTAATCAAATGGCAACCAACGTGGCGCTGGCATTTGAAGTGCTTGAAGAAAAAGTCGCAGATCGCACGCGTGACCTGGAACGCAGCTCGCTGGAATTTGCGACGATTGCAGAAGTGGCCCGCGACATTACCATTATCCGCGATCTGGATACGCTGCTTAACGTGTCGGTAAACCTGGTGCGCGAGCGTTTTAATTATTATCACGTGGGTCTTTTCCTGGTAGATGACCGCGGAGAGTATGCCGTTTTACGCGCGGCAAGCAGTATGGCCGCACAGCAGATGCTCGAACAAAACTATAAACTGCGAGTCGGGCAGGAAGGCCTGGTGGGCAACGCCACCCGGACAGGTCAGGCAAGCATCGCACTGGATGTAGGCGCAGACGCGGTGCACTTCCAGAATCCGCTGCTGCCGGAGACCCATTCGGAGATCGCCCTGCCGCTGCGCAGTCACAGCATTACGATCGGCGCGCTGGATATTCAAACCACGGTTCAATCCGCATTTGACGAGCGCGACTTGAAGATCCTGCAACTGCTGGCAGACCAGTTAGCCTCCGCCATCGAAAACGCGCAGCTGGCAAAGCAGGTAACAGAAACACTTGCGCAACTCAGCAGCACGTATCGCATACAAGCGCAGCAGGCCTGGCAAGCAGCTGTAAAGCAGCGCGAACAACCGGCTTACGAATATGACGGTTTGCAACTGCGGGCAATCCCGGCGCATGTTAATGACGAGCTGCGCAAACAACTGGAAAGCGGCAAGCCCATCATCGTAACAGAAAAAGGCGAAGCCCGAAATAAAACCGGCGCCAAGAAGACCCTGATGGTCCCTTTGCGGATCCTCAACCAAGTAATCGGCGTGATCGGTCTGGAACAGGAAAACCCGGATCATTACTGGACAGAGGACGATATTGCCATGGTGCAAGCTGCAGCAAACCGCGCCGCCCTGACACTTGAGAACACGCGCCTGCTTGAAGAAAGCCAGCGGCGGGCGATAAAAGAGCGCGCCATTTTCGAAGCCACCGCGCGCATCGGCTCGGCTTTGAACATTGAGAACATCCTACATACAACCGCCGAAGAAATAGAACGCGTCTTAAACGGCTCAGAAGTCATTCTGCAATTCATAAATGACAAGAAATCATAATCGCTTTGAAGATACAGGTATGAACGTCCTTCAGGAAAATAATGAATAAGAAACCCGACCGGCTCGAGATCAGTGAGACCCTGCGTTACGCCCTATTTGGCGCACTTTTTGGCGCAATGTTCCCTCTTGTTGGCAGCGTTGCCAGAGTGCTGCTGTTGAAGCAGGCCATTAGCATAACGAGCCTATACCAGGCCCAGAGTACAGATCCGCTGTTATGGGTCGTGGATACCGCCCCGCTGGTGCTGGGTTTGTTTGCAGCCTACGCAGGTTATAAACAAGACCAGGTCGCCAAGGTGAATGAAGAACTTCATCAACGCGAAATCCAGTTGGAAAACAACCAGGCAACCCTTGAACGGCGCGTATCTGAACGCACGGCTGAATTGGAGACCGCCAACCAATATAATGAACAGCGGGCTAAGCAATTCGAATCGATCACGCAGGTCTCACGCGTGATCAACCAGACGCAAAATTTACAGGATATCCTGCCGCAGATCACACAGGTTATCAGCCAGCAGTTCGGCTACTACCATGTGGGCATTTTTCTGATCGACGCAAGAGGCGATTACGCGGTGCTAAGCGCCGCCAACAGTGAAGGCGGACAAAGGATGCTCGACCGCAGCCACAAGCTGCGCGTGGGACAAGTGGGCATTGTGGGTTATGTAGCGGAGAGCGCAAAAGCGCGCATCGCGCTGGATACCGGTGAAGACGCGATCTACTTTAACAATCCCGACCTGCTGGAAACCCGCTCAGAAATGGCACTGCCGCTTCTGCAAACTGACGGACGAATCATCGGCATCCTCGACATACAAAGCGTGGAAGCGGATGCTTTCAACCGCGAAAACATCGAGATCCTGACCGCACTGGCAGACCAGGTTTCGGTCTCGATCTCCAATTCGCGTTTGTATGAAGAAACACAAAAAAATCTGATCGAAGCAGAAATGCTCTACCGGCGCGACCTGCAATCCGGCTGGAAAAAATTCACGCGCACGCAAAGAATCGCGGGCATCCGGCGCACGGGCATCAAGGCGAGCATCTACACAGACCCAATCGACCTGCCCGGCGCGGATGAAGTTACGCGCTCAGGCTCGGCATACAGCCTGCACGACAAAAAATCGCAAACCACGATCCCGGTCAAATTGCGCGGAGAAACGATCGGCATGCTGAGCGTTAAAACCGACGAGGAAAGAAAATGGACCCGCGATGAGATGGATATCGTCACCGCGATCGTGGAGCGGGCCGCGCTCTCGATCGAAAACGCGCGCCTGCTTGCAGAAAGCCGCAAGATTGCCGAAAAAGAACGCATCGTCAGCGAAATATCGGCAAAGGTCAGTTCGTATACCAACCGTGATAACATCCTGCAAGCCGCAGTGACGGAAATCGGGCGCGCGTTACCCGGCGCGGAAGTAATATTACAAATCCAAAGCAATAGCCAAAACGACGCGAATACAAGGTAAAAGAGATAGACGATGGAAATCCTGTTTGATTTTTTCAGCCCGCCTGTTTTTCCCAACGACGAAGAGAAGACACGTTCCGCGTATTACGTTAACGCGACCACGTTGAGTTCCATGTTCGTGCTCGCATTGCTGCTGATCGTGCGGATAAGTTCAGGAGACGGCACATCCTCCAATGCGACGCGCATCGTGATGGGAATGATTTTGGCACTGGGGATCATCTTTGTGCTGGAAAAAAATAATTACGTTAAACCAGCAAGTTATCTGCTGATCATAACCCTGTGGGCGGCCACCAGCGGGCTGGCCATTAACGGAAACGGCATAAAAGATATTGGCGCAATCAGTTACCTGGTGGTGATCGCATTAGCGGGTTTAATTCTCGGATACCGGGCCGGTCTGTGGCTGACCGCGCTTTCCGCGGCCAGCATCGCACTGCTGGCATACGCCGAGACCCAGGGAATGATCACTTACGATAACGAGCCGATTTTTAATGCGGCGCTCGAATTAACCGTCTTATTGGTGATCAATGCAATATTCATCTATTTGACGATCCACAGTTTGCAGGCAGCGATTAAACAAGCAAAGGAAAAGTCGAACGATCTTGAAAAAAGCAACCATGAATTATTAAAACTGCAAGGGTCGCTCGAGGACAAGGTTAAAGAAAGAACCAACAACCTGCTCAAAGCAAACAACGAAAACAAACGGCGCGCCGCGCAATTCCAAACGGTGACGCAGATCACCCAAAAGATCGCCTCGGAACGCGACCTGGATACGCTGTTGTCAATCATCACAGAAGTTATCAGCACACAATTCAATTACTACCATGTAGCCATCTACCTGAACGACGACAGGCAGGAGTATACGATCTTAAGCGCGACCAACAGTGAAAAAGGGGAACACATGCTGGAACGCGGGCATAAATTACAAATCGGACAAACCGGCATGGTAGGCTATGTGGCAAAGACGGGCAGCTTCCGCCTGGCGATGGATATAAAGGCGGATGCTATGTATTACGGAGCAGACCTCGTGGAAACGCGTTCCGAACTGACCCTGCCGCTCAGGGCCGGCAACCAGATCACCGGCGTACTGGATGTGCAAAGTAAAGAGACCAACGCTTTCGACCAGGCAGATGTTGAAGCACTAAACGCGCTTGCCAACCAGATCATGATCGCGATTCAGAATACGCGCTTGTTCGCCGAAACGCAAACAGCGCTTGCAGAAAGCCAGCTGCTGTATGGTACGGTTGTAAAACAAACCTGGAAAGCCAACGTGCAAACCAACCCGCAGATCGGGTATCGCTACACAGGCGTAAAGCCGGTTCCACTGACCAAAGAGGTATTCACACCTGAAATTAGCGAAGCCCTGGAAAATGGCGACATTGCCGTCACGCATCCGAGCAGAAGAAAAGACGGGAACGCGCTCGCAGTTCCGCTTAAACTGCGCGAGTCGACGATCGGCGTTATTAATATTAAATTACCAACAGACACAGAAATCGGGGAGGATGAAATCGATATTGTGCGCGCAGCATCACAGCATATTGCAATTGCGCTTGAAAACGCCTCGCTGCTGGAAGAGTCACAGCGGCGCGCAAAACGCGAACAAACCATCAGTGAAATGTCCGGAAAAATAAGTTCGGGAACAGAAATTGAGACCATTCTGAAAACCGCCATTCGGGAGCTGGGAGCCCAAATCGGCGGCGCCCAGATCTCGATCGAAATCGGGAGTGAGAATGAGTAGCCAGATATTCAGCACTTCGCCGGGACGTACATCCACCCCAAACGAGCGGCATATCCGTAACGCCTATGCGGCAATCATCATCCTGATCGCCGCGATCATACCGACAGCCGGGTTGTTTGGATATTTCGGCTATGTCAATCAGCAATGGCAGCCGCTGGTGATCGTGGGCGTGCTTCTGGTTGTCCTGTTCGTTGACATTGGTTTATCCGCCCTGATCCAAAGGGGCAGATCCAACCTGGCGATGATCATCTTAATGGCCAACTTTAATATTGTGGTGTTGACCACCGTATTATTGATAGAAGGTCTTGGCACTGTCATTGCTGTTGCAACGATCCTGATCATTATTTCGATAAGCAGCCTGACCCTGCCGCCGAGGTATGCATTGCCGGGCGTACTTGCAGCCGCAACGGCCGGCCTCGGATTATTTCTGCTGGATGCCAGTTATCCGGGACAGCGCCTGGCCGTGCCCCAGATCGAATTTTATGCACCCTACATTACCGCGTTGCTGGGAGTTGGTTTTATTGGGCTGGGAATGGGCGAATTCAACAGGCTAAGCCTGAGAATGAAAATCGCCCTGGGCATCCTAGCCACAGGCGCCGTAACGGTAGGCGTCCTTGTGGCGTTCGGCGTTAATCGCTCGAATATAATTACAAGTTATCTTTTACAGCAATATAAAACTTCAAATACAGACAGTGTAAAAAAACAGGTCGCGAAGCAGGCTAAAAGCAGCGCCGAACAGACAAATGCGCTGTTCGCAATGCTGGTCAAGGATATTAATATTATTTCGGATTACCGGGCAGCCCTTGAAGAGCGGAAAGAAATTTTCAGCCAGGGAACATACTGGGATGCGAAAACCCGCCTCGTCCAATTACCCGGCGGTCAATACGGCAACGCCGCCACAGATCCTGCATCCATTTTCATCCCATCCACGATCGGGCTGAACGAAGCCATCCTGGCTGACTTAAGTACAACAGCTTATTTCGATTTCTATGCATTAAATTATCTGAAAAGCCACCCGGAAGTCGTGTCTGTTTATTTTATTAGCAGTTCAGGCGCAACAACCTACTACCCCAATATTGATCTTGCCAACAACGTACCGCCTGACTTTGATCCGCGCACACAACCGTTTTATACCATCTCAGACCCTGTCGCCAGTTCAGGGCGTGAACCCCATTGGGTCAAAGCATACCAGGATCCAGCCGGACAGGGTCTGCTCGTTACGCTTTCCTCCCCCGTATATTTAAAAGACAACTTTCTGGGCGTGATGGGGATCGACATCCAACTCGAATATTTTTCCAAACAAATTGCAAACACCCAAATCGGCGCAAGCGGATATGCATTTTTAGTGGATCAGGAGGGGCACATCCTTTTCATGCCGCCACAGGGGTATGCCCTCTTCGGGATGCAAGCAGAGAACATCGCTGTTAATGAATCACCCAAACAATCCATCATCGGAAAAGGCTCAGTTGATCTTCAAAAAGCAGTCACAAGGATGATCAACAGCCTGGCTGGAATTGAATCGATTCCAGTAAATAATGAAAATTTATATGTTGCTTTTGCACCGCTCGCCACGCCTAATTACCGGCTTGGAATCATCGTACCGGAAAAGGAATTCACCGCCGACATTATTGCATCTGAAATTGAAATACAAAAACAAATTCAAAACACCCTGCAAGGAGTAACGATCATTCTCTTCGCCCTGTTCATCGGAGCCGTTGTCATCAGCCTGGTTATGGGTCAGGTGATCACCACTCCATTAATCCTCCTGACAAAAACAGTCGAGACGATCAGTAAAGGCAACCTGGCGGCGCGCGCGAATATAAATATAGAAGCAGGGGATGAAACAGGGGTGCTGGCGAGGGCATTTAATGCGATGGCAGAGCGGCTAAGTAAAAACCTAGCCACGCTTGAAGAACGCGTTACAGAACGTACCAACGAGCTGAAAGCAGCCAACGAAGGCAACGCCCGCCGCGCCAGCCAATTCGAATCGGTTGCGCATGTGGCGCGAACGATCAGTTCGACACAAACATTGGATACACTCCTGCCGCAGATTACAGAAACAATCTCGGCGGAATTCAATTTCTATCATGTCGGTATTTTCCTGCTGGACAACCGCCGTGAATTTGCCATCCTAGTGGCGGCCAACAGCGAAGGCGGGCAAAGAATGCTGGCAAGAAATCACCGCCTGCAAGTGGGAGCGACCGGCATTGTGGGTTACGTCACCAATGTCGGGCAACCGCGCGTTGCGCTGGATGTGGGCCTGGACGCGGAATATTTCAATAATCCAGACCTGCCGAATACGCACTCGGAGATCGCGCTGCCCCTGCGGATCGGCGCGGATATCTTTGGCGCATTAGACGTACAAAGCACGGAGCCCAATGCGTTCCTACAGGAAGACATCAGCATCCTTTCCACACTGGCCGATCAGGTCAGCGTGGCCATTCAAAACGCGCGCTCCTACCAGCAAAGCAGCGCAGCGCTGCTCCAGGCCGAAAACGCCTCGTACCAACTAAGCGGACAACAATGGAAACGCTTCCTTTCAAACAAAATTGTGGAAGGATATTACTTTGACGGAATAGAGACAAAGACGATCAAGACCTCCGACAAGAATCGTCCGCATAACCTGGCCATTCCGCTGACCCTGCGCGGCTCACAAATTGGATTAATAAAACTAAGCGCTTTGGATCCAAACCGCGAGTGGACAGACGACGAAATCTCAATGATACAAACCGCCGCCGAGCGCACCGCACTGGCGCTTGAAAACGCACGCCTGCTGCTTGAATCGCAAAAACGGGCATCCAAGGAACGCACCATTGGTGAAATCTCTGCGAAGATCGGCAGGTTGACCAACCTTGAAAGCATACTTCAAACCGCCGTTCAAGAACTTGGCAATACCCTGCCCGGCGTAGACGTTGCCGTTCAATTCACGAAAGAGTAGGAGACTGAATGATCCAAAGATTATTTAGCCCGCCATTATTTAAAAACGAAGAAGACAATTTCCGCGCAAAATTTATCAACGGTTTTGCCTGGGCTGTGGCTGTATTGCTTTCGATCGTCGAAATAACATATCTATTGACGCCGATAGATGTCAACACCATTTCAACGCTCATTGTAATAGCAGCCCTAATTCTGGTTATATTCTCGTCGCTCTATGTTTTACGCAAAGGTAACCTGAACTTAAGCGGAGCGATCATTGTGGTGCTTGGCTGGCTGGGATTGGGAATACAGGCGTATACTGCAGACGGCGTAAGAGATGTTGTCATCGTTGGTTATATTGCAATTAGTCTGCTTGCCAGCATCATCATTAACTGGCGCGTCGGCAGCATTATTATGATCCTCAGCGTTGCGGCAATCTGGACACTGGCGCTTCTCGAAGCGAACGGATTCTTAATCCCGCGTTTTCAAGAGCCAATCACATTTTCGCGCGATCTCTCATTTGTATTCATAGCAGTTGCGGTATTGATCTACTTCAGCACAACCAGTTTACGAGAGGCAATCGTTCGAGCAAACAAAAGCGAAGAAAGCCTGCTCGATTCAAACGCGAGTCTGCAAGCGGTCAACCAAACCCTGGAAGAACGCGTTAATCAACGCACAGCGGAGTTGGAAAAATCAAACCAGCGGTATGAAAGACGGGCGCGCCAGTTTGAAGCGATCGCACAGGTCACGCGCGTAATCGCCGCGATTCAAGACATGGACACATTACTTCCCTACATTACCCAGGTGATCAGCGAGCAATTCGATGTCTACCACACAGGCATCTTTTTAGTGGATAGTCAACGCGAATACGCGGTCCTACGCGCGGCGAACAGCGACGGCGGCAGAAAAATGATCGCGCGCGAGCATAAATTACGGATCGGACAAACCGGCATTGTGGGCTTTGTCACCGCAACCGGGAAGCCGCGCATCGCCCTCGACGTAGGTACAGATGCCGCCTACTTTGATAACCCGGATATGCCCAACACCCATTCAGAGATCGCTCTGCCGCTACGTTACGCCGGTGAGGTTATCGGCGCACTGGATGTGCAAAGCACGGAAACAAACGCCTTTATACAGGAAGATATCGAAGTGTTGCTAACATTGGCAGACC
Organism: Anaerolineaceae bacterium; assembly: GCA_009885525.1. GTDB lineage: Bacteria > Chloroflexota > Anaerolineae > Anaerolineales > Villigracilaceae > Villigracilis. The sequence continues at coordinate 23,610 of VFKN01000039.1, forward strand.
AGGTTTCTGCCACCATCAAAAATGCGATCATCCTCGAAGAAATGCGCGCTGAGATCAGCGAATATCAACAATCAGCCGGAGAAAGCACACGAGAAGCATGGAAAGTGATGCGCCCCAAATCTTTAGGGCTGGGCTTCGAATTCAGCGAATCGATCCTGCGGCCGCTCGAAAAGCCATTGGAAGGCGAACACATTCAAGATGCGATCGCGCAAAACAAAACCATTTTATATAACCCTGAAAACGCAGGCTCAAACCTTGCAATCCCAATCCGACTGCGCGGAAAGGTAATCGGCATTATCAATTTACGCGCAAATAATAATTACAGGCTGACGAGTGATGATACGGAGATCATCGAGGCGGTCACGGAGCGCCTATCGCTGGCGATGGAAACGGCAAGTTTGCTGCAAGCCACGCAACACCGCGCGGATATTGAACGCATTACCACGGATATTTCAACAAAGATCAGTTCCTCCTCGCGCTTCGAGACGATCCTTCAAACCGCTGCGCAGGAACTCAGCCGCGCGCTGGGCGGCTCGGATGTGATCGTGCAGATCGAACCGAACTCGATCGAATTAGTCCAGGCAGACTAAACCAAAATGAAAAATTTGCTTTCAAGAACAGCCCTTGACGAAACCTCTGAGCGCCTGCGCGCCGGTAATGCCCTGCGTACGGCAGTTGTCATCTTAATTGTATTGGTGGTTTTCGATGTTTTCTCCACCTCCAATTACTTGAATAACCGGATTCCCACGCAGATGTACGCCATGCTCTTATCGTATGCGGCTACACTCTCCACATTGTTTTGCATGTGGCTGATCCGCCGGAGCATGGTTAATATCGGGGTGTGGGGCTTGATCCTGATCAATCTTACCGCGCTGCTGTTATCGCCCCTGCTAGGCAGCGGGTTGGGAGTCATCTACGCAGTTACAGCTGTAATGATTACCGCAGTGATCGCAGGGCAGGGACTCGAAGCCCGTTATCTTCTGCGGGCCTACGCGATAGGTGTTATATCCGCTATAGCCATCATCCTGCTTGATTTCTCCCTTCCAGCAAGCAGCGCTACGACTTCAAATACAGGCTTCACCTATATTATTTTATCCGGGCTCTTGCTGGCGCTGGTATTTGTGATTATCCGCCAAGCCTGGACTGGCAGCTTGCGCACCAAACTTTTGGTTAGTGTTATTACTTTAACCGTAATCTCCATTGGAACACTGGCAGCCACTAACTACTATTACAGTCGAACCAATCTCACAAATAATGCGGGAATCGGCCTCAAATCGCTGGCAAATTCACAGGCTGCGTCGATTAGCAGTGTGTTGATCCAGGAAGCCCACCTTATACAATCCTTCGACTTGAGTAAACTTGTTCAGGATCGAGTGGATGAGGTCAATGCATTTTATGGTTCCGATCTATTGTTCAAGGCTGCCAACCTCGAGCGAATCCAGGTGCTGGATCAGCAATGGCGAGCCGCTAATGCCGGCAATAATGACAACGACCCGCTTGTACGCAAAACACTCAATAGCGTGGTGTCTTCGGAATTACGCGAATTTAGAGAAACGTTTCCAGAGAACACCGAGGTATTTGTAACCGACAAGTATGGAGCTTTGATCGCCGCAACCAATCGCACCTCGGATTATTACCAGGCGGATGAAGATTGGTGGCAAGCCGCCTACAATAACGGAAAAGGCGCGGTTTATTTTGGTCAACCCGAATTCGACGAGAGCAGTAAAACATTCGGAATCATTTTGGCAGTGCCTATCGTAGGGCATGGCACAAATGAGGTGACTGGCGTGATGCGTACCACAATCAACATAGACGCAATATTGGCCATATTAAACGTAGGCGTACTAGGCGGCACGGGCCATACCGACCTGTATCTCCCAGGTGGTCAGGTAATATCTTCTAAACACCAGCAAGGTCTTGAAGCGGCAGACCCTCAAGCACTGGCACATCTCAGCGCACTGGTTGGTAACACTGCTTATGATACTTTCACATACGATGGCACGCCCAGCGTGGTAAGCGCTGCCCAGGTTAGCTCAACAGATCCGCAAGTACAGTCTGCGATCAAAAATCTAGGCTGGACGCTCATCGTCAATCAGAGTCAAGCGGATAGTCTAGCGCCGATAAGCCAACAAACCCAATCCACTTTATTAATCGCTCTGGCGATCCTGGCGGTTAGCGCCATAGTAGCAGCATTTGTAGCTCAAACACTAACCAGCCCAATTGCGCGGCTTACAGCAGTTGCCGTAAAACTTGGAGAAGGTGACTTAACTGTACAAGCCGATACAACTTCCAAAGATGAAATCGGAACACTGGCAAGGGCGTTCAATGGCACAACATCGCAGATGCGCAACTTCATTAATTCACTTGAGGAGCGTGTGGCAGAGCGTACCGCCAACCTGGAGGCTGAACAACAACAAAGCGAAAAACGCGCCGAGGAACTCCAAGCCATCAGCGAAATTTCACAGATCATCACAAGCGAACAAAAACTTGAAACCCTGCTGCCGCTGATCACCCGGCTGGTCAGCGAACGTTTTGACTTTTATCACACCGGCATTTTTCTTATAGAGGAAACAAAACAATTTGCCGTACTGCAAGCCGCAAACAGTGAAGGCGGGGGAAGAATGCTGATACGCGGGCACAGACTCGAGTTGGGACACGGCATCGTAGGCTATGTTGCCAAAACAGGCATTCACCGCATCGCGCTGGATGTGGGATTGGATTCTACCTACTTCAACAACCCCGATCTGCCGACTACCCGGTCTGAAATGGCACTGCCATTAAAAATACGCAACCAGGTCATCGGCGCGCTGGATGTTCAAAGCGAAAAACCAAACGCATTCACCGAAAGCGATGCGAAGAACCTTAGTATTTTGACTGACCAGATTTCAATTGCCCTGGAGAACGCGCGGCTATTTGAAAGCACCCAGCAGACTTTGGATGAAATGCAGGCGTTGTACCGCCAAAACCTGCAGGAAAACTGGGCGGCGTTCAGCCTTGATGAAAATCTGGTTGGATATCATCAGACGATGAAAGGCGGAACAAAATTAAGAGAACCCATCGAATCCGATGAAATACGACAATCCATCAATCGCGGCACGACCTTGTTCTTCAATGGGAACGAAAATGCGCAAGAGACTACGGTCATCGTTCCCATCAAATTACGCGGACAGGTCATTGGAACGCTGAAGATCAAAGCGCCAACCACGGACCGTCAATGGACAAGCGATGAGGTCAACCTGATGGAAGCGATCTCTGAACGCCTTTCCATCGCACTTGAAAACGCGCGCCTGATCCAGGAATCTCAGCGACAGGTGATCAAACAGCAAACCATCCGCGACATGACCGAGAAGATCAGCACTTCGATCAACCTTAAGAACGTATTGCAGATCGCAGTGGAAGAATTAGGGCGCATGATCCCCGGCTCGGAAGTTGTGCTTAAACTGACATCAAAAGACAGTCAAAGCAAGCAAGCGTAAAAGGAGATTTTTATGATTACAGTTTTTAATTTATCCCGAACGTTTACGGCAGAACTATACCTTGTTGCGTCTCCAAATCTGAAATCTATTTTTAGCAGTGGATCTTGTGAGCAAACCGAACTCCAAAATTCAGGAAGGTATTAAGAAATGTTCAATTGGGTCTCTGATAGGTTCCTGCGGCTAATATCGGTGCGCGCACGTGTGATCGGCAGTTTTTTGCTGATCATGATACTGGCCGGCTCCATCGCCCCTGTTATTTTATTCAGTTTGAATTCAGTGGTTAAACAACTGGAACAAGTGACAAATGTAGACACAAAAATAGAACGTCTTCTATTGGTTGCATCGCGGCGAATAGCGGTATCGCAATTAAATTTCAACCGGTATATCCAGGATCAATCGAACAACCCTTTTGACGCACTGGTAGACATCAACCTTGCCAGTTCAGATCTAAAAGAAGCGCAAAGCCTTATAACCGACCCAGAGCAGGCAGAATCCATCCAGATTGTTATCAGCTCGCTTGAGACCTATCGGCAACAGGTTGTAGACGTGCAAAAAGCATATACTTTAGGAGACACCGCCGAAGTAAAGCGCCTGGAATTAAATTTACTGAAGATCGGTAACGACATCAGCATTCGCCTTGAAGCGATGGTCAACGAGAATGTAAAACAAGTTGCCACAAGAAGCAAGGAATCCCTGAACGACGCGCAGCAAAGCATTCGCACCGGGCTGACGCTGATCGTGATCGGTTTTCTTCTGACGCTTACCGTTTCCATATTCCTATCGGTCAGCATCACCAGCCCTCTGGCTGAGCTGCGTACCGGCGCGGAATCCTTCCAAAAGGGCGATATGATATCGACCATCAATACATCCGGCGCGGATGAATTCACCGTCATCGCGCGGATATTCAACAACCTGACGAAGCAGATCCGCGAGTTAATCGCGAGCCTTGAAAGCCGCGTGGCGGAACGAACCTCCGAATTAAATACCGCGGTCAAATACATCGACCGGCGCGCGAAGCAATTTGAAGCGGTCACAAAAGTATCACAATCGATCAGCACATCCACCAGTTTGCAGGAATTGCTGCCCTACATCTCCGAGGTGGTCAGCGAACAATTTGGTTTTTATCATGTCGGCATTTTCTTGAGCGACGATAATAATCAATACGCGCGCCTTGCGGCTGCAAATAGTACCGGCGGAAAAAGAATGCTTGAACGCGGACACCTGTTAAAAATTGGGGAGCAGGGAATTGTCGGTTACGCAACCAGCAGAGGCGAGCCGCGCATCGCGCTGAACGTGGGCAAGGATGTCGTCTATTTCAACAACCCCGACCTGCCTGAAACACACTCTGAAATGGCGCTGCCTTTAAGAATTGCAGGAAAAATCGCGGGCGCGTTGGATATCCAAAGCACGGAATCAAATGCCTTCTCCGATGAAGATGTGGAAATATTATCTGCGCTCGCAGAACAAGTTAGCCTTGCAATTCAAAACGCGCACCTGTTCGACCAAACCCAGAAAATGCTTACAGAAGCCGATGCGATTCAGCGTCAATACCAGCACGAGACGTGGAAACGCCTGCCCAAAGAGGAAAAATTTTCTGGTTTCCGTTATTCGGCCCTGGGAGCAACATTAATCAAAACGGAAGAAGAAGCGGTGGATTTAAGTTTAAGCAAAAGGCACACAGATATTACCGTGCCGATCTCGTTGCGCGGAGAAACCATCGGCACGCTGACTGTACAAACGCCGCGCAATGAGCGGGTCACCGCAGACCAAATAGACATGATCAGAGCCGTGGCTGAGCGCGTGGCACTCTCTGCTGAAAATGCGCGCCTCTTCGATGAAACCACACGCCGCGCCGAACGCGAGCGCATTGTTTCGGATATTTCGGCCAAAATCGGCTCGTCCTTCCAGACAGAAAGCATCCTGCAAACAACCGCCCAGGAATTAAGTCATCTGTTGGAAAACGCGGATATTATTATAAAATTACAGACTCCGCAAAGTGAAACTCCAACGGAACAATCGTTATAGAAAAGTTGAAGATCACTCGAATGCATCGAAAAGATGATACATTAAGTTCATCGCCAAAATCGCAGCAGACACTCAGGAATTTATTTTATGCAAGAGATTATTAAAAAAAATCAGGATGCTCTGGATAAAGAAAAGCGTGCGAAAAATGCGTTCAACATCAGCATTGCCACGGGCGTTATCTTTATTTTAATCGTGGCAAGTGTGATTGCCATCAAGCGGTCTGTACAGTTTGATATCAGCCTGTCTTTGGTGTTACTGACCGCTCTTGTTTCCTTTTATAGCGCATGGCAGAGTCGGCGCGGAAACAGCGATCTCGGTATTTTACTGGTGATTGGCGGGCTGATCCTTACGATCATCGGGAGGGTCTTTGTTCAAAAGGGACTTGCCATCTCAACCGGTATCACAAACATTATTTTAATATCCACCATTGGGGTTTACACCCTGCCTCCCAAATGGGTGGGACGTGTGATCGGGGCATCCTTTATCGCAACCATTGCAACGATCACCATTGATCAATACACGGTCGACATTCCGGTATCCTCCTCACCCGAAACCGGAATGATCATTGCGCTGGTACTGGGCGCGATCTACATCATCATCCTGGCGGGGCAATTTCCAAAATTCAACCTGCGCACAAAACTGATCACCGTGTTTTTATTCCTGAGCATCGTCCCATTGTTTGTGCTTGGCTGGCAGACCTATACAACATCACAGGATATTTTACAAAGACAGGTCAAAGCCAATTTGAGTGAAGGCGCCGCTACAACAAGCGGAAACCTAGAAGATTACGTCAGTGAGCAATTCAGTGCTCTGGCCGCCGAAGCAAAAAGCGTTAATGTTGTATATTACACATCCCTGCCGCAAGATCAAAGAAAGGATGTCAAGATTGAACAGCGTATCTTGGATTCTCTTTTAGTCTTCGCCAAAAAAGAGCCATTTATTATTTCATGCTCACTAATGGACTTAAGCGGGCGCGATCTGCTGGATACTGTTCTATGGCGCACCAATTCAATATACAAAGATCAGGCATTCTTTATCGAGCCAATCAGCACGCAAAAGCCCTATCTTTCAACCGTACTGTTTCCAAGCAAGGTCAACAGTCCTGTTATATATTTTGCAGTACCGATCTTCGATACGCATAATCAGGTGATCGGGGTTTTACAGGCAACCTACGACGCCAGCGTTTTACAATCCACCTTGCAGACAGCCGTGAGAAATCGTTCGAGCGGAACGGAATATACCTTCCTGATAGACGGTAACACTTTTATCAATTTGGGGCATTCCTCAGACCCAAAACTTCTCTATAAAACCTACCAAAATGTGGATGAGGCAACATTGGCAAGCATGCAAGCGCAAAGCCTTTTACCCCAAGGGAAAAGGGAAGATCTGATTACGTCTCAATTGAATGTCGTGGAAGCGATCCGCGGAATGGGACTCCAAGGGTCTTTTCAGACGCCTTCGTGGGAGAATAATGGCGAGATGGCAGAATCAGTGGCAGTACGCATACCCGGCACGCCTTGGATCGTTGTTACATCGCAGCCGGTTAGCGCGATCACCGCGCTGACGCAGGGACAGACCCGCGCAACGGTCACCTCCAGTGCGCTGATCACAATCGTTGCCGCGATCGTCGCGCTGCTGGCTTCAAACTTTTTTACCAGCCCGATCATCCAATTAACAGAAGTTGCCGAAAAAATTACCGCGGGCGATTTCACACAAAAAGCGAATATCCGCTTAAACGATGAGATCGGCATGCTGGGAAAAACGCTCAATATCATGGCGGATCGAATTCAGGAGCTGATCGGAGGTCTTGAAAAAAGGGTGGAGCAACGCACCTCAGAGTTGGAACGCGCGACCAAGCAAAGTGAAAAACGCGCGAGCGAGATGCAAACGATCACGGAAATTGCGCGGCATATCTCCACAGAAAAAGACCTGGAAAATCTCCTGCCGCTGATCACACGCACGGTGAGTGAGCGATTCGGTTTTTATCATGTTGGCATTTTCCTGATTAATGAAAATAAAAAATTTGCCGTACTGCGCGCAGCCAACAGTTCCGGCGGACAAGTAATGCTTCAAAGAGAGCACATGCTTGAGGTAGGTCAAACCGGCATCGTGGGCAATGTGACTTCAACAGGTGTGCCGCGCATTGCGCTGGATACCGGTGCAGACGCTGTATACTTCAACAACCCCGACCTGCCGGAAACCCATTCTGAAATGGCGCTTCCTTTAACCGTTCGCGGGGAAGTTATCGGCGCGCTGGATGTGCAAAGCACGGAATCAAACGCGTTTACAACTTCGGATATTTCCATCCTCAGCCTGCTGGCAGATCAAATTTCAATTGCCATTGACAATGTGCGCCTGCTTGAAGAAAGCAAAAAAGCGCTGGCTGAATCACAATCCATCTTCCGTGAATATGTTGCAGAGGCATGGCAAAGTAAATCGGCTTCCAACATCATGGGATATTATCAAACCCTGACCGGCGGCAAAGTAATCAACCGTAAGGCGATTCAAGAAATGGAGAGCCTGCTGGACGAGGAAAAAATGACGCTTGCCGTTCCGATTCAATTGCGCGGTCAGACAATTGGCACGTTGAATATCCGCATAAACAAAAACGGCGAAGAATTAACCACCGAGCAGGTCAACATTATTCAATCCGTTACAGAACGCCTCGGGCTGGCGCTGGAAAACGCCCGTCTCTTTGAAGAAACATCCACGCGCGCATCACGCGAAAGACTTGTTACAGACATCACCACCAAAATCCGCGAGACAAACGATCCGCAGGAAATGATAAAGACCGCGATGGAAGAGTTGAAGCGCGCACTGGGCGCAAGCCGTATTGAAGTTATCCCTAAAAAAGCGGAATCCCAGCAAGATAAATGATCGTCCTTTTGCAATATCAGCCAACAAGTTGAGGTAACCATGTTAAAAATAATTGCCGTATCCAATGAAAAAGGCGGGGTGGCAAAAACCACCACGACGCTTTCGCTCGGAGCCGCCCTTGTAGATATGGGGCATCGCGTTCTAGTAGTAGACCTGGACGCGCAAGCCAACCTCACGCTTTCATTAGGCTTTGAACCCACCGAGGCCGAACATACTTCCAGCGAAGTCCTGCTGGACAACGTCCCTCTGCTAAACGTGCGCTATAAAACAGATGTGGAAAACCTCGACTTAATTCAATCCAACTCGCGGATAGAAACCTGCGAACAATATTTACCCGTGCGCACAAACTACACCACAATTCTTCAGCGTTCCATCGCCGTCATGCTGGAAAAAGTACCCTACGACTTTATTCTGCTGGATTGCCCCCCCGCCATTGGGGCGATCACTCTAAATGCGCTGACCGCCGCGGATCTGCTGCTGATCCCCACGCAAGCGGAATATTTTTCCGCGTATGCGCTGCGCAATATGATGGCACTCATCCGCCAGGTACGCGAAAGGGATAACCCCGCGCTCGCATACCGCATCCTTGTCACCATGCTGGATAAAAGAAACCGCACGCATCGCAACATACACGACCAGCTTCGCTCGACATTCGGCGAAGGCGTATTTGACACGGTCATTGAAATCGACACAAAACTGCGTGAAAGCCCCATCGCAGGCATGCCCATCTCACGCTACAAACCGGGTACGCGCGGCACGACCCAATATCGCATTCTTGCCGAGGAACTTATAGAATATGCCAAAGAAACCGAAAACAAACAACCGGCTTGACAAGCTCTTTCACGATATTCAACCTGAAGAGAGCGTCGCGAGCGCCAAACGGAAAACAAAAGCGGAAAAAGAACCCGCCGCGCCTATTGACGCGCCTCTGCCTGCTCCCAAAGCGGCCCGGCAAAAACTCAAAGAAGCAACGGCTGCGCCCCAGCCCGTTATCCAATCCGCCGAGCCTGCACTTGTCTCCAGTGAACCTGCTATCCGCCAAAAGGCGAATGCAGAGGCATCTTCCTATTCAGTAAACATACAAACCGGATACAGTGACTGGTCCACTTTACTGATTGCTGATGAAAACGCAGATCGTGAGTGGACAGAGGACGAGCAGCTGCTCGTGCAGCAAGTCTCGGATCAATTATCGCTGGCGCTCGAAAATGCGCGCCTGTTCCAGGATGCGCAGGAACGCGCCAGTGAATTAACGTTAATCAACCGCATCGTCAGCGCAGTAACCGGCGCAACAGAAGTCAATGAAGCGCTGCAAGCCGTTGTTCATGAAATCGTGGAAGCCTATCCCGTTGTACGCGGCGGGATCACCCTGATGAATGAAGATAAAAAAAGCCTGACACTGATTGTGAGTCATTCCAAAAATAATGTAAAAAGCCCAATCGGTTTGAATATTCCCATTGAAGGAAACATCGCTACACAAGCAGTGATCAATACCCACAAACCTTATATCATTGATAAGCCTGCTGATAACCCTGAAAATCCGCCGGAACTGCGCGAAGCGTTCCGCAAATTAGGCGTCACATATAGTGCAATTTTCCCTATCGTCGCAAATGGTTTAGTTGTAGGAACCCTGGGCGTGGATATGGATCAACCTGATGCCAACCTCACCCCGCGTCAGATCGACTTGCTGGAAAAAGCTCTTGCTCCAGTTTCAACGGCAATCAGCCGCCTGCGCGCGGAAGAAGCACTTAGCCGCCGCGCGAATGAAATGACCGCCCTGGCGCAGATCGGGCGTGATATTTCATCCACATTGAATACTGAGGAAGTTTTAAATAAGATATCAGTGTATATATTGGATCTCTTGAGATGCATATCCACGGCTGTTTATCTTCCCGATGCAAACTTCAAGGTTTTACAACCCGTTGCCACGGCCGGTCTGGAAGCCGAGGAGATCAAGAACAATCCTCTGGTAATTGGCATGGGTATTATCGGCAACATTGCCTTGACAAAAATAGGCGAAATCAATAATGATGTCACAAATGATCCGCGCGCGAGTAACATCAAAGACACGGAAACAGTCGAACATGAACACCTAATGGCAGTTCCGATCCTCACCCAGGATAATCTGCGGGGCGTTCTGGCAGTATGGCGCATTGGCGCAGGACAGGATTTCGTAGAAAGTGAATTTTCATTCCTCACAAGCCTGGCCCAACAAATAGCGACCTCCCTTGAAAATGCGCGCCTGTTTCAGGAGGCTCAAAAGTTCAAACTGGGAATTGATAGAACAGACAATGCAGTATTCATTACCGACCCCGACGGCGTAATTCAATACACAAACCCCGGCTTTGAAAAGGTATATGGATACACAAATGAAGAGGCGCTGGGGAAAACACCCCGCATTATAAAATCCGGTTTAATTTCAGAGGACGGATATAAAAGTTTTTGGGCAACCCTGTTAAGCGGCGGCACGGCCTCGGGCGAACTTATCAACAAGACAAAAGACGGCCGCAATATTCCTATATCAGGAGCAAATACCGCCATTCTTGATGAGAATGGAAAAATCCTTGGCTACCTTGCTGTACATCAGGATATTAGCGAACGCAAAAAGTCAGAAGAAGCATTGCGCAATATTCAAGAAAGATACGCCCTGGCGGCAGAAGGCGCAAACGACGGCTTGTGGGATTGGGATATCGCCAACGACACTATCTATTACTCCCCGCGTTGGAAATCCATGCTCGGGTTTGAAGAACATGAATTAACCCGCGGCTTCCAGGATTGGGAAGACCTCATTCATCCCGACGATCATGATCACGCAACCCAAGCGCTCAACGAGTATCTTGAGCAAATAGCCGAAACATATAATGTCGAGATACGCCTGCGTCACAAAGACGGTACATGGCGCTGGATTCAGGATCGCGGAAAAGCAGTGTTCGATGCGAACGGAAAAGCGATCCGCATGGCGGGATCGCACTCCGATGTTACAGGAAGAAGACAGGCGGAAGAATCCATCCGCCGTCGTAATGAATATCTGGCCGCATCCTCCGAAATCGGCAAGATCGTCACATCCACATTAGATCTAAACTCGATCTTTGCCCGCACAGTTAACTTGATCAACGAACGATTTAAGTTTTATCACGCCGGTATCTTCATTGTGGAAGAGACCGGATTCAAGGCCGTCCTTCGCGAAGCAACCGGTAACGCCGGCGCGGAAATGAAGAAAAACAAACACACCCTTCAGGTCAACTCAACCTCCATCGTGGGCAGGGTGACTTCGGAAGGTCACTCCGTTGTCGTAAACGATGTTATGGATGACCCGCTCCACAGGCCCAATCCGCTGCTGCCCGAAACACGGGCTGAAGCCGCCATCCCATTGAAGCTCGGCAGCCGCATCATTGGCGCAATTGATATTCAATCCAAAACAGCGGGCGCATTTATCGAAGATGACATCGCCGTATTACAAACACTTGCCGACCAGATCGCCGTATCCATCGATAATGCGCGCTCGTTTGAACTCTCACAGCAAGCCGTTATGGATATGCGCGAAGTGGACCGTGTGAAGAGTCAGTTCCTTGCGAACATGAGTCACGAGCTGCGCACGCCGCTCAACTCGATCATCGGTTTTTCGCGTGTGATCCTCAAAGGCATTGACGGGCCCATTACCGAACTGCAGCAACAAGACCTGAGCGCTATTTACAACTCCGGCCAGCATCTGCTGGGCTTGATTAACGACATCCTCGACTTCGCGAAGATCGAAGCCGGTAAGATGGAATTGGCCTTCGACGAAGTGAACATGGCGGATATCACCAGCAGTGTGCTTTCGACCATGTCCGGCTATGTCAAAGACAAACCCGTTCAATTAAAAGGCATTATTGAACCCAACCTGCCGACCGTTCGCGCAGATACCATCCGCATCCGCCAGGTGATGCTCAACCTGATTTCAAACGCCGCCAAATTCACAGATGAGGGCGATATCATCGTTGAAGTCGGCGTGAAACCCGGACCGACAGGGCGCAAAGAATTACGCGTTAGTGTTATCGATTCGGGGCCGGGCATTGGACCAGATGATCAGGCAAAACTTTTCCAGGCCTTCTCTCAAGTGGACGACTCGGCCACCCGCAAAACCGGCGGAACTGGTCTTGGCCTTTCGATCTGTCTGGAACTGGTGAAAATGCACGGCGGACGAATCTGGGTTGAAAGCGAAGTTGGAAAGGGAAGCACATTCAGCTTTACCCTGCCGCTATTCCGCAAAGAAAAAGAGGAAGAAGCAAATCCCAGCGCGCCGAAAATCATCCTTGCCATCGATGATGACCCGCAGGTAATCAGTTTATATGAAAGATACCTGCAGCCACAAGGCTATCAAGTCGTTTCAGTATCAGACCCGGCACACGCACTGGAACGCGTAAAACAGCTCAAGCCATTTGCCATAACTCTTGATATTATGATGCCCAACATTGACGGCTGGCAGATTTTGGATGCGCTCAAAAGCGATCCTGAAACACGCTTCATTCCTGTAATCGTTTGCAGTATTTTAGAAGACCTCGAAAAAGGATTCAGCCTGGGCGCAGCCGATTACCTCGTCAAACCGATTTTGGAAGACGACCTTGTTAATGCGCTGGACAGACTAAACGCAGACGGTTCCATTCGTGAAGTCCTGGTGATTGATGACGACCCGAATGACCTGCGGTTAATTGGGAAAATATTGACTGATGACGGAAGGTACAAAGCCATCCTCGCTGAGGGCGGAAGAAAGGGCTGGGATATTATCTCCTCAGGAAACCCGCCGCACGCCGTTATTCTTGACATGTTCATGCCCGAAATGGACGGGTTTGAGATCCTCGGAAAAATGCGCTCAGAAGATAAATTGCGCGACATCCCCGTTGTTGTCATCAGCGGCATGGAATTAACCCTCGAACAAAAGAATCAATTAAATGAATTTGGCCAGAGGCTTTTGTCCAAAGGTTCATTTAACGAAAAAGAATTACTTACAACCATCCAACGCACACTGGAACGGGCACACAAAGCAAACAAATAGGAGTTTATAACAGTGTCATTCATCATCAAATGCCTCGATTGTGGACATAACGCCCCATACTACCCGACCTCCACGACCTGTCCAAAATGCAACAGCCAATGGCGTGAAGCAGAATACGATTACGAAATGCTGGCAACAACGCTGCTCGTCAAATTTGCCACCCGCCCCATGGATCTCTGGCGCTATCGGGAGCTATTGCCTGTACGCAACCCGAACATCAGTTTATCGCTCGGCGAAGGCGGCACACCGCTCATCCGCGCAGTGAACCTTGGAATGATGCTTGGCTGCCCCAACATCTTCATCAAAGATGAACGCCAGGGACCGACCTCTTCATTCAAAGACAGGCAAGCTTCCGTTACGATCGCCGCGCTCAAAGAAGCGGGCATCACCGAAATGGTGGCAGCCTCCACGGGCAATGTCGCGATTTCCTATTCTGCATACGCCTCGCGCGCCGGCATGAAATTATGGGCATTCGTCACCAGCCTTGTGCCGGCAATGAAGATGCGCGAGATCGCGCTATACGGAAGTCAGGTGATCAAGATCACCGGCTCATACGATCAGTGCAAACAAGTTGCGGCTGAATTCGCCCGCCAGCGTAACTTATATCAAGACATGGGCGCGCGCACGATCACATCGATTGAAGCAATGAAAACCATCGCGTTTGAAATCGCGGAACAAATAACCGCCATTCACGGACCAGGCACAAATACTCCCCTGCGCACTCCCGACTGGTATGTGCAAGCCATCAGCGGCGGCATGGGACCGCTGGGTGTTTACAAAGGCTTCCGCGAAATGAAACAAATGGGATGGGTAGACCGCATCCCCGCCTTTGCCCCCATCCAAGCGGAAGGCTGCGCCCCGATGGTGGAAAGCTGGAAAAAAGGATTGGACAAAGTCGAGCCGGTCATCTCCCCCAAGACGCGCATCGAAACCCTCGCCACCGGTGACCCGGGACGCGCGTATGAATTCCTGCGCCAGATTGTGGATAGTTCAAAAGGCGTCTTTGAAAGCGTCCCTGACGAAGACGCTTTCCGCGCAATGCACATCCTCGCGAAAATGGAAGGCATCTCTGCGGAGCCTGCCGCGGGCGTAGCCTTCGCGGGCTTGTTCAAATTGATCCGCGCGGGCATTATCAAACCGAGTGACACGGTCGTCGTCAACTGCACCGGACACACCATGCCCGCTGATGCGAGCATCCTCGGCGAGAACTGGTCGCGCGATGTTAAGTTCCCAACCAAACAACGCGACGATGAAACTCCGCGCGAAGGTTTACTCTCCGCGCTGACGCAAGTCGCACCGGAACGTTTCCCCAAGATCGCAATCGTGGAAGATACCACCGAAGCGCGCCGCCTCATCCGCCGAATTTTACAGTCGCAAGGAAATTTCACCATCATCGAAGCCAGCAACGGACGCGAAGGTCTTGAATTGATCCAGCGCGAATTACCAGACCTCGTGATCCTAGACCTGATGATGCCCGAAATGGACGGCTTCACGGTGATTGAAGCATTGCGCGCAAAACCAGAGACCGCCACCATCCCAGTAATTGTAGCAACCGCCAAAGAACTCACCCCCGATGAAAAGAACAGACTCGGCGGACAAATTCAATCACTCATGCAAAAAGGCGATTTCCTAAATGATGAGTTCCTCGAAGAAGTAAAGTCGCTCATTAAATAATTATCTTACGCAGAGTATCCCGAAGGTTTCCTATAAACTTTACACAGCCGATCAAACCTTCGGGACGGTACATAACATCAGTAAATAGCGTTTTTTTTTTTACTAAACACAAAGGCTGGTAACTTTGCAAAAAAAGCAAACGGCTGGAATTCTAGCTGCTTTTAGTTCAGCGTTTTTTCTTGGATTAGCGCCTGTCTTCGGCAAACTAGCCATCAATCAAGGGTTTACACCTTTCGCTGTTGTTGCGCTACGCACAAGTTTTGCCGCCGCGATTCTGCTGGTCGTCATTGCATTGTTTTACCGCCAATTTTTATATATCTTTCCTGTCGGTTTGGTGGGATGTATGCTTGCAGGCGCAATCAATGGATTGGGCTCATTGCTTTATTACCTTGCATTGCAACGACTCAACGCAAGTGTGGGGCAATTGTTATATTCGCTTTATCCCTTCTTCGTGGCACTCTGGCTGATCCTTGACCATCAACCCCCAAGCCGTCTTACATTTGTCCGCATCGGGCTTGCCACGATCGCCGTGCTCTTGTTGACAAGTATTCCTGAACGTTCAGCGGATTTTATAGGCGTGTTGATGATGCTCGGCGCTGCGACCTTGTATGCCATGCACCTGCCCATTAATCAACGTGTGCTTTTTGAAGTGCCAGCCCCGACCGTTGCTTTATACACGCTGCTTTCGATGAGTGCGGTAGTTGTCCCCGCCTATTTTCTATTTGACCGCGCCTGGCCTCAAACGGATGTCCCCTGGCTGCCGGTTATGGGATTAACCCTCGTCACAGTTTTCTCGCGGATCGCGCTTTTTCTGGGTGTAAAGAAAATTGGCGGAATGCAAACTGCCTTACTGGGTCTCGGTGAACTTTTAATTGCAATCGTATTCAGCAGCATTTGGCTGGGAGAGAGTTTGACCATCCTACAGTGGATAGGAGCAATCGCGCTTGGGCTGAGTTTGATATTGGTCATGTTTGAAAGCCCCGCGCCGCCCACACACAGCGGAACAACCGGCTGGCTCTCATGGATCCGCGCGCCGGGATTACCGAAGGATATTTTTGGGCCTTATGAATAAAAAACGTCCCGAAGGTTTTTACTCAAACCTTCGGGACGTTTTCTGTTTTTTTTTTATTTATCGCCTTCGTATAAATAACCTGTGCCGCGCACGCTGACGATGCGCTCAGATAACGAGGGGAATTTCTCCAGTTTGTGGCGCAGACGGCTGACGAGGGGGCGCAAAATTTCAGGGGCTTCGCGCTGGGTTGTATCATATCCTTGCACAAGCAAAACCAATTCACGATGCGAGAAAACTTTGCCTTCATTCTCCATCAAAATCCGCAGCAACCGGCCTTCAGCGGGTGTGAGATGTTCAATCTTGCTTTTGTGTTTAATCTGACGGCGGGACAGGTCAACATTCGTGCCGTCCTTTAAGTTAAAGATAACAATGGCGTCATCCACTACGTCATTTGTACCAGCATTGCTGATGTGCGACTTGCCCGAGCGGCGCGCCAATCCCTTTTTGACGCTGGCAATGATCTGCGCGGGAGAAGCAGGCTTCGTTAAATAATCATGAATACGCAAGCGTAAGGCTTGAACAGCAGTTTCCGTCGAACTGAAAGCGGTGAGCAGAATCACTTCGGTTTCGGGTGCGATTTGATTAACCACCTGAATCACCTCGAGGCCGTCCATGCCGGGCATGCGCAAGTCCACGATCATCAGGTCAACGGGGTACATGCGGACATACTCAACTGCCGCCTGACCATTGGGCGCGGAGTTTACGTTATAGCCTTCGAGTTTAAGAATATCGGAAAGAGATTGACGTGCAACGGGTTCATCATCAACGACAAGAAGATTTGATTTCATTGTTTTCCTCCAAGAGGCATAAAGATACGGAAGCATGCGCCAGGTGCGCGATCTGCGAGCAGCTCAAGCGAGCCTCCGTGCGCGGTAACTATATTGTAACTCACTGTTAACCCCAAACCTGTGCCACCTTCTTTGGTGCTAAAAAATGGCTCGAAAATATTCGCTTGTTTCTCCTTTGGAATTCCCTCGCCGTTATCGTGGAAGATGATTTCAACACCGTCCTTTAATGCGCGGGCTGTGATTTTTAATACGCCTCCTTCGGGCATGGCATCTGCGGCATTCAAAATTAAATTAATGAACACCTGCTGAATTTGACTCCCTACCGCCATAATGGTCGGAATCTTGCCGATAAAATCAACAATGATCGTGACATTGTCTTCCTTCAATTGCTTCGACATTAAGTTTAGGATGTATTTCAATATGTCGGCAATATCCACTTTTTCGAGCGAGGTTGCACCGGGACGGTAAAAGTCCAACATGCGGCGGACGGTGAGAATCAATCGCTCCAACTCGGTGCGGGCAAGCTCAAAATATTCCTTGCGCTTGTCTTCGGGCAGGTCTTCGCGCCCGGCAAGGTGCAGGCAATTTTGAACAGCCTGCAATGGATTGTTAACCTCATGCGCAATGGAAGCGCTTAAGCGTCCGGCGGCGGCCATTTTTTCGGCTTGAAGCAAAGCCTTTTGAGATTCTTCAATTTTGCGAACATACGCCAGTTGCTCGGCATACAAGCGCGAATTTTCCAACGCGACCGCAGCCTGACGCGCAAGGATTTGAAACATCTCGAAATCTGATTCGTGAAACGGAGGTTCTTTGGCTTCGCGCGCGGCATACAGGAGCATGCTTAAATTCGGGCGGAGGATCGGCACGAGAATAACAGCACCCAACTCGAGATTAGCAAGAAGCGTTTTCAGGGTGGGGTTACCCGGCCCGTTGACGTTGACCATCATCGGCGCGAGGGAACTATCCGTGGGGGTAATCAAATCCAAATGTTCCTGTAAAAAAACCGAACCGCGCGAGGTCAGCAGGGAAAATTCATTCGTCTCGAAATTTTTCTGATAACAGGCGACATGCGAAGATTGCAAACGCTCGCTGATGGCGGTGATAATCAGGTCGAGCAAAGGCTCGCGGCGTGTTTCTGAAAGTAAAGATTCGGTAACAGAAAAAAGCGGACGTAATGCCTGCGTGCGCGCGGCATCTTTTTTTTGCTGGCTGTCTGCGAGCGCAAGTTTAACTGCGTCGATCAATTCGCTGCCCTGACCAAAAGGCTTGAGGATGAGACCATCCACGCCCTGACGCAACGCGCGGATGGCCGTCTCAACTGTGCCGTGTCCGGTCATGATGAGAATGGCCGCGCCGGGCTGCAAGCGCTGGGCGTGTTGAATCACTTCGAAGCCGTCCACTTCGGGCATGCGAATATCGACGAGCAGCAAGTCTATTTTATTTTCTTTAAGATAATCAATGGCAGCGCGCGGATCGGTATTCGTCTCCACTTTATAACCGGCGCGAGTCAGCAGGCGCTTACATAAAAGCGCAATGCCGGGTTCATCATCAACTACGAATACGAAGGGTGTTTCCATATATGCTCGCTATATCAAAAAAATCTAAACACAACACTTGCACCGCGCTGCGGATGCAGTGCAGGTAAGGATACGAAGTACACAAAGGGGGAATTTTGCATTTTATTTTTTCCTTCGTGACCTTTGTGTCCTTCGTGTTTAAGAATTAAATCGGCAGCCAGACGGCAAAAGTAGAACCTTTACCCGGTTCGCTTGATATTTCAATTGTACCGCCATGATCGGTGACAATGCCATAGGTGACGGAAAGTCCCAGGCCGGTGCCGCCGCTATCGCCTTTGGTGGTGAAGAATGGTTCGAAAACGCGCTCCTGATCTTCGGGGTTAATTCCCAAGCCGTTGTCTTTTACAGACATGACGACCCAATCGTGGTCGTCGCGTGCGGCAACGCAAGTGGAGACAAACATCTCACCGCCAACGGGCATGGCTTGCAGTGCGTTATGAATTAAATTCAACAAAACCTGTTTCATTTGGTTTGGATCAATGGATGCCCATGCCAATTGCTCGTCAAGTTCGAGATGCAACCTTACACCGTTGGTTTTGATGAGATGCCGCGTGAGCGCAATGACATCGTTAACAACTTCGTTCAAGTTGGCGCGGATGCGTGCGCGCTCGCCCTGGCGCGAGAAATCCAACAGACGGCGCACAACACCACTGGCGCGGCGCGCTTCACGCAGTACCATTTCCAATTCTTCGCGATGCGGGGATGTCTGTTCCAATTCACCGACCACGATCTCAGAAAAGCCAATAACCGTGGTGAGCGGATTGTTCAACTCGTGCGCAATGCCTGCCGCCATTTCACCCACCGCCGCGAGTTTGGCTGCCTGCAAAAGTTTATTTTCAGCAGCGCGCTGCGCTTCCATACGGGCGTTGAGCTCGATCTCAATGGCGCGCAGCTGGCGGATGGTCTCTTGTAGTTTTTGATATTGATTCGCGCTGGAGATCACAGAAGCAAGGATACCCGCGAGGGATTCCATTGCGATCAGGTCGTTGCCTATAAAGGCATTGGCTTCACGGCTTTCCACATCGATGATACCGAGAATATTTTCGCCGTCTTTCAAGGCGACGCAAATTTCAGAACGCGCCTCCCAGCCTTTGATGGGTTTATGTAACTTATCCTGTCGCGCGTCGTTGACCAGAATACTTTCGCCGGTCTGTGAGACCTTGCCCGTGACACCTTCGCTGCGGATAAATTGTCCACCTGCCAGCGCTTTTTGCACCACATCCGTGTGTGTACCGCCGATACCTTGAATGCTGAATTTACCTTCATCATCTTTTAACAAAATAACGGCGAGTTCATATTTAAAGTAACGCGCAACCAAATCGGCGGAGATAAATGCGACCTCTTTTTTATCGTTCAAGCCGATCACTTGCTGCACTACTTCGTGGATGAGTCCCAAACTGCGCGCGCGTCCTTCCGCTTCTTCGCGCAAACGCGTGTATTCGATCAACCCCGCAAGATGGCTGGTGATAACGACCATCAGGTGTTCATCGTATTGACTGAAGGCTTCGGCGCGTAAATTCTCGATGATCAAAACGCCGATTGCCTGCCCGCGATATTTAAGCGGAACGATCAGCAGCGAGCGCGCGCCTTTATGAATGGGGACGAAACCCTCTTTGAGCGTATCCTCCACGCGGCGCACGCGGCCTTCTTTTAGTACAGGGTCAATCGAATGTCCTGAAAGCGGAACGTTGATGACATTCATCTTGCCTTCGAACATACGGTAATCGCGCAAGATGTGCCCGTCACCGGAGCGCAGGAAGAGCGCGATCAACTCAGTGTTAAACGCGCGCGATAACAAACCAAACATGCGCCGCGCAATTTGATCCAAATTTTGAGCGGAAGAAACCGTGAGGACGAAATCGTTCAGCAAGCCGAGTCTTCTCAGGTGGGCTGCCATCTCGGAGAATGTGACGAGTACTTCGATGGAAGGCGAAACACGCGCGGATAATTCGCGCAGCTGGCCCATCTCGGCGCGCGAGAATTCCTTTTGCCGCCAAATCGCGACGACGCCGATCAACCGCTGACCGATGATAAGCGGCAGGCAAATCCAAATTTGATTCGGTTTGAGCGCGCCGTGCGGAAGGTTATCCCAATTGGGTTGCCCGCGTGTGATAACAACTTCCGCGAGTGAACGATTGACACGGCGCAAAATCGGATTTGAATCGATCAGCAGCGAAATATTTTGCGCGCTCGCGTCATTCCACTCGGCTTGAATATCGAGCAATTCACCGCGGCGGATGGCGATCCATGCGCCCTGACAGTTCACAGATTGCACATAGGTATTGAGTATTTTTTCGACGGCAAGGGGAAGATCGGAAGCGAGACCGGATTGCAGATCGGGCAGGAAGGGTTGATCAGGCAGGACCGATTTACTCGATAAGAGCGAGGCAATCAACTTCCATACGCGTTGGGCATTGACGGTTTGTTTATCCGCGCCGACCAGAAGCACTTGCGATACGCCGGCAATCGGAAAGGCGAAGAAGCGTTTTGCATCAAGTTTAATATCCAATGGGATGGAACTGGAGCGGGCGTAGCCCCCACTGAGCGAGCCGCACAACCATGCATCAATAGACGAGCGCGCCATTAACGACATCAACTCATTTTGCGCGGGCCTGCTCAAATGGTATGATGCGTGCAAAATCCACGCGCCGCCGACGCGTTCGGCAAGCACAGCCCATTTGGCTTCGGAAAGCTGCGCAGCATCCTTGAGCTGAATTTCAATACTGGTTTCAGTTTGCATGAATATATATCAAATTATACATTATCAATCTCTATTCCTTAATTTCGTATATAATTCAACACTATGAGCGCCTCGCTGGGATTGTTTCGTCTGCAACAAGTAGATCGACAAATTGACCGTACCCGTTCGCATCTTGACGCGATCCATCAGGCACTTGAAAATGATGTTGAGTTACGAACCACACGCAAGCAACTGGAAACCGCGCAAGCCGATCACTTCCATGCAAACAACAGCCTCAAAAATATCGAAGCCGAAGCGAATGCTCAAAAAATAAAAATAGAGCAAGCCGAATCCAGTTTATATGGCGGCAGTGTAAAGAATCCAAAAGAACTGCAAGACCTGCAAAAAGATATTGTCTTGCTCAAGAAACGCCTGGTCACATTGGAAGAACGCGAGCTGGAAGCCATGCTGCTGCTGGAAAAAGCAGAGAACGTTTTGCAAAACGCAAAAACTGATCTCGAGTTGTTCCAGGCGAAGCGCGGCAATGAACATAAAAAATTATTCGAAGAGCAAACAACATACACAACTGAGATCGAACGATTGAGCGAAGAACGCAGTGCCGCACTTGCGCCGATCCAAAATGATTTATTCGAAATTTATGAAAATCTTCGCAAGGAAAAACGCGGCGTGGCCGTCACCGAAGTGATTGACAATACCTGCGCTTTATGCGGCGCAAACCTGAATGCTGCTCTTCAGCAAAACGCGCGTTCTTCAAAACTGGCTCATTGCCCATCCTGTGCGCGAATCCTATATGCTAACTAATCCATGTTAATTGACCCCCTTTCATTTTTTGTAGGCTTTATAACCGCATCCATCTTCTGGTGGCTGATGGCGAAAGCTCGCCCCATGTGGGCTGAAATGAGAGAGGGACTCAAAGACCGACAGGAAGTCGTACAGGCACGCAAAACAAGCTCCGTTGAAGAAAATCATCGCCGCATCACTTTGCGCCGCGCACAGGGAATGCACCTCGCCGCGCCGCTCTTCGCGCTGGATGAAATCCTGCAAGAACCGCTATTGATCGCCCCCCCGCAGATCGTAGACCCCGGCTCGCCGCAGCCTAGTGAAGATGTTATTTCGCAGACTCTTCCCTACCTGCCCGCGTGGCCTGAAATCGCAGCCGCATACTACGCGCCCACATTCACACTTTCACAAGCGATATCAGGTAACGCAAATATCGTCATCATCGGGCAGCCTGGCACAGGCAAGACAGTGGCGCTGGCGCATCTTGCATCGCTCGCCGCGAATCGTAGCGAGCAACTCACGGGCGCATTGCAAGATATGGTGCCTTTCCTTGTTCACGTTGCCGATCTTAATCTGCCCATTTCAGATCCCAAGAATGCCCTTGCGCCGATCATTAATGCGGCAGCTGAACACGCTCCCCTGCTTGACCTGAACCGCCTCCCTGTTTTTTTTGAAAACACATTCAAAAGCGGAGCAGCTTTACTGCTCGTAGATGGCTTTGATGAAATTCCATCAGAAGCCCAGCAGGCTGTCACCGATTATTTCAAAGCCCTCATCAAGGGTTATCCCAAAACGCGCATCGTCACAACAGGCGCACCCGAATATCTCGACGGATTGATCAGTCTTGGCTTTGCGCCGCTTGCACTCATGACATGGTCAGCGCTGCAAAGCGACAAGTTCATTGAACATTGGGGCAATCTTTGGTCGCAAACGGTAGAGATGGAAACCTGGGCACAAACTGGATCTGAAAAAATAGACCCGCTGATCCTTAACACCTGGTTGAAATCCAGCAACGCGAATCTATCTCCGCTTGAATTGACTCTCAAAACATGGGGAGCATACGCGGGCGACATTCTCGGGCCGCACGTACTGGAAGTTATCGCGACACATATCCGCCGCATCGTGCCCGCGAATACTCCACTCGCTGCGCTGGAGACTCTCGCGATGCAGATGATGTTAAGCGCGCAGCCCGTATTCGATCCGCGAAAAGCGCGCGATTGGGTCAAATCCTTTGAATCACCAGATGAAAAAACAGAGAGCGAATCGGCTCCAGAGACAACGGAAGATGCGAAACCGAAAAAAGTAAAGAAGAACGAAAGAGTGATCGTCCCCACTACTTCTTCAGGTGTGATCGGCAAAATGGCAGCCAGCGGATTGTTGATTGCGTATCCCAACAACAAGATGCGTTTCAGTCATTCCGTTTTTGCGGCGTATCTGGCGGGGCGCGCATTGACCAATTACAACGCCGATGAAACCTTGCTCAAACAGCCGGATTGGTCGGGCAAATATTTGACCATGCGGTACTTAGCTGCGCAAGGCGATGTAAGCAATCTCGTCCAGGCACTTTTGGAATTTTCAAGTATGCCCATGCAGCGCCCATTATTTGCGGCAGCACGCTGGCTGCGCGATGCGCCCAGAAACGCTCCGTGGCGCGGAAAATTATTTGGCGCGCTGGCATCTATCCTGCAAACGGAATCGCTTCCGCTTAATCTGCGCGGACAGGCGATGGCTGCTTTTGTATTCAGCAACGATCCGAGCGCGCTGGCTCTCTTCCGGCAATTATCTACCATGCCTTCATTTGAGCTGGTTCAACTTGCTGTTTTGGGTTCCGGCGCGGCACGCGATTCAAAATCGGTGGAAGTATTAACTCGCGCAATAGACGCGCCCAGTTTATCCGTCCGCCGCGCAGTATGCATGGCGTTGGTTTCCATCGGCACCAATGAATCGCTCGAAGTCGTGGCGCATACTCTGCTTAATGGCGACGAAGATATTCGCCGCGCCGCCGCAGAAGCACTCGCAAATGACCCGCAAGAAGGATACGCCATGCTGCGCGACGGCATCACCATAAGCGATATTCTCCTGCGCCGCTCGGTCGTATACGGCTTGGGTAGAGTCAATGAGCCGTGGGCAAACGAGATACTGCAAAAAGTGCAAATAGAAGACGATCAATGGGTTGTCCGCAATGCCGCCACCGAAGTGCTGGATGCAAACGCAAACGCAGGCATGAATGCGCCGCGAAAATTAAAAGCGCCTTCAGAATCTCCGTGGCTGGTTGAGTTTGCCGCCAAACAAGGCATGGGCATTTCGCCCGGCACGCCTGCAACTGACATTCTCTTGCAGGGGCTTAAAAGCGAAGATGTAAATATCCGCCTTGCTGTGCTGCCATATCTCAAATATACGCCCAGCGAAAATGTAATCGCGGAAATGTACAGCGTAATGTATTCAGACGATATGGAACTGCGCGAAGCGGCATTCAACATTCTCTGGGAGCTCAGCGCAGCCGGCGTCAAACTTCCAAATCCTGTTCAATATGGGTACAACTAATTATGCTTATTACAAATGCAAACATCATTACCTGGGAATCAAATAACCGCGTTTTGGAAAATTATGCGATCTACATTGAAAAAGATCGCATCAAAGAAATTGGCACAACAAAATCACTGACCGCGAAATATCCAAAGGTTAAAGCAATGGATGCGCGCGGACAGTACGTGATGCCCGGCGGAATTTGCGCGCACACGCATTTCTACAGCGCGTTTGCACGCGGCATGGCAATTCCCGGAACTGCGCCGAAAGACTTCCCCGAAATTTTACAGAAACTCTGGTGGCCTCTTGATCGTTCATTGGATGCGGAAGCAGTGCGATATTCCGCGCTGGCCTGTCTCGTGGACGCGATTAAGCACGGCACCACGACTCTCATCGACCACCATGCTTCACCCAACGCGATTGACGGCTCGCTCGATCAGATCGCAGACGCAGTGGATAAAAGCGGATTGCGCGGCGTGCTGTGTTACGAAGTGACCGACCGCGACGGTCAGGATAAAGCCAACGCGGGCATTAATGAAAACGTCCGCTTCTTGAAACGATTGGCGGAAAATCCAAATCCGCGGCTGGCCGGGACATTTGGTTTACACGCCAGCCTCACACTTTCAGGTATCACACTGCAAGCCTGCCGCGCGGCTGCGCCCGAAGGGACAGGTTTTCACATCCACACTGCCGAACATGAATCAGATGAATACGACAGTCTGAACAAAAGCCAGATGCGCGTGATTGATCGGCTACAAAAGCACGGCATTCTCGGCCCCAACACCATCGCCGCGCATGGAGTCAATTTTGATGCGCGTGAAATGGAAATCTTAAAAGAAACCGGCACATGGCTCACACATCAGCCGCGCTCGAATATGAATAACGGCGTCGGCGTCGCACAGATCGAATCCATGATGAGACTTGGAATCAAAGTCGGCCTCGGCAACGATGGCTTCACCAACTCAATGTGGGATGAATGGAAGACCGCGTATCTGCTCCACAAAATCGAGCACCGCGATCCGCGCCGCATGGGCGGATATGACGTGCAGCAAATGGCAATCTACAACAACGCCGCGCTCGCCAATCAATTCTTCCCCGCCGCGCCCATTGGGCAGATCACCCCGGGCGCAGCCGCCGATATCATCTTCGTGGACTATCATCCCTTCACGCCCTTAACCGCGGGCAATCTTCCGTGGCACATCATCTTCGGTTTTCAGCAAAGCATGGTGACCACGACCATCGTCGCCGGAAAAATATTGATGAAAGACCGCGAACTGCTCACGCTGGATGAAAAAGAGATTGCCGCGCGCGCAAGAGAAATCGCGCCGCGAATTTGGAGACGCTACGAAGAAGAAGTGTCGAAAGTTTTCGGCACCGAAGTTTCCACATCCAAGAATAAAGCACCCGAAGTTATCCGCGAGGTCGCTGAACCCGAAGATACACCCAAACCGCCAAAAGCGATTCAAGAGAAGACTCATCCAAAGGGATCAAAGCAAGACATGATCGACGCGATTAAACGTTTGAAAGAAAAAAATGCGGGCAGCTCTTAATCAATATTCTTAATTACACGTTCGATATTTTGATACTTTACAGGAGACTTCATGACCGAATCACATCTCTTACTATCCATCGCTGTATTAGGCGGAACAGGCAAGGAAGGCAAAGGACTCGCTTATCGCTGGGCAAAGGCTGGATATCTGGTTCGCATTGGCTCGCGTGACGCGGAAAAAGCGAAGACCGCCGCGCAAGAGGTTCAAGGCATGTTGGGCGAAGGAAGTTCCGTCGAAGGGATGACCAACCTCGAAGCCGCACAACGGGCGAATATTGTTGTGCTGACAGTTCCATATTCAGCACACCGTTCCACGCTTGAATCGGTCAAAGACGAATTGAAAGGAAAAATCCTTGTGGATGTGACCGTTCCGCTTGTGCCGCCGAAAGTCGCAACGGTGCAAATGCCTGCCGCCGGTTCAGCCGCACAGGAAGCGAAGGAAATCGTTGGGGATGACGTACAGGTCTGCGCTGCTTTCCAAAATATCTCACACGAGCATTTACTCGATAACGCAGATGTTGAATGTGATGTACTGGTCACAGGCACCAGCAAGGACGCCCGCGCCGAGGTAATCAAACTTGTTGAAGCCGCAGGACTCAAAGGCTGGGATGCAGGCCCCATTGAAAACTCGGTGGTTATCGAAGGAATGACGAGCGTATTGATCGGCATCAATAAAAAATACGGTTCAACACACGCCGGCATCAAAATTACAGGTGTTCAACGTTAGAACGTTTAAACGTTTCAACCTGCAACTCATGACCCTTTCTTTAACTTCACTTAAGAACATTCCCTTTATCCGTCAAGGCGACAACTTGGCGGATATTCTTGTTAACTCTCTGCGCGAAACAAACATCGAGTTGCAGGATGACGACATCCTCGTCCTTGCGCAAAAAATTGTCAGCAAAACCGAAGGACAGATGGTCAATCTTCAAACGGTTACGCCGTCGGCGCACGCGCTTGAACTCGCAGAAAAATCCGGGAAAGATCCGCGTATTGCGGAACTCATACTAAAAGAAAGTAATGAAATATTACGAGTACGCTTTGGCTCAGTCGTTGTAGAACACAGGCTTGGATTTGTATGCGCCAACGCAGGCATTGACCAATCCAACGTTAAAGGGGATGAAGACAGCGAGTACGCTTTACTGCTACCCGTTGACCCCGACAAATCTGCAAAAGAAATTCGCGATGCGCTCGAAAAAATAACAAACAAAAAAATCGGCGTGATGATCATCGACTCGCACGGACGCGCGTGGCGCATCGGCACCGTGGGAATTTGTATCGGCTTAAGCGGCATCCCCGCGTTGATCGATGAGCGTGGCTGGCAGGATCTTTTCGGTTACACACTCAAAATCACCGTAGTCGGCGTAGCAGATGAACTCGCCGCCGCCGCGTCGCTGATGATGGGACAAGCCGCCGAAGGCACACCCGTAGTGCACGTGCGCGGCTTTCCATACCCGCTTGGCGAAGGCTCGCTCAAAGAATTAATCCGCCCGAAAGAACAGGATATGTTCCGCTAACGAGGTCAACATGAAAAATTTTCCAATTGAATATCTCGATCTTTTAAAAGACGAAATCAAAGCCTATCTTTTTCTCGCCACCACAATGGAAGATGGCTCTCCGCAAGTCACCCCCATCTGGTTCAGCGCAGATGAAAATTACATCCTGATCAACACCAACGAAGGCCGCACCAAAGATAAAAACATGAAGGCGCGTCCCAAAGTTGCAATGGTCATTCAAGACCCCGCAGACCCCTATCGTTACATTCAAATCCGCGGCGAGGTTGCCGAGTACACCACGCAAGGCGCAGACGAACACATCAGCGCGCTGGCGATGAAATACGATGGCGAACCCTGGAAATATCGCACGGGACAAAAGCGGATCATCTTTAAGATCAAGCCGACGAAATTTGACACCCACTGATCTCCACACCTTCCTGCGGACTCGGCGCTCGATCCGCCGCTTCAAATCAGACCCCGTATCTGATTCTGTTTTAGCGGATATTCTCCAGACCGCGACATACGCCCCCTCCGCGCATAACCGCCAACCCTGGAGATTCGTTGTGATTACGGATTCATCTGTCAAACAAAACCTTGCAAATGAAATGGAAAAAGAATTTCAGCGTGAACTTGAAATCGATAATCTGCCGCAGGATGAAATCACCAAACGGATAAACCGCTCGCACAAAAGAATTACGGGCGCGCCAGTGATTATCATGCTGTGCATGGACATCAGCGAAATGGATGCGTATCCTGACAAGCGCCGTAAGAAAGCAGAATTCATCATCGCAACACAGTCCACAGCAAACGCGGGCATGCAAATATTACTCGCCGCACACGCGGAAGGACTCGGCAGTGTTTGGGTTTGCAGCCCTGTCTTCGCGCAAAAGGCCGTTCAAGCCGCTTTGGATTTGCCGCAAACATGGGAGCCGCAAGCAATGCTGCTATTGGGTTATCCCATAGAAATTCCACCGGTAAGGGAAAGAAAAAATATAAAGGAAATTACAAAATGGACTCAAACGTCCCCTGACGTTTAACGAAAATCGGGAGATTTTCGAATCCACGAGAAGACACTATGAAAATTGTTGCCCTAGCGGGCGGAGTCGGCGGCGCGAAACTGGCGCACGGACTCGCCCAAATATTACCGCCCGAAGATTTAACCATCATCGTCAACACCGGTGATGACTTTGAACATTTGGGGTTATACATCAGCCCCGACCTTGATACGGTTTGCTACACGCTTGCCGGACTTGCCAATCCCGAAACGGGTTGGGGACGTGTGGGCGAAACGTGGAATACAATTTCGAATATTGAAAAACTTGGCGGCCCCAATTGGTTCCGACTCGGCGATCAAGATATTGCCACGCATCTTGAGCGCACGCGCAGAATGAAAGAGGGGCAATCGCTTTCGCAGATCACAAAAGATTTTTGCACGGCATGGGAAATTAAGCAAACCATATTGCCGATGTCTGATTCGCCTGTGCGGACGATGGTGGATACAGATGAAGGCGAACTGGCGTTTCAAGAATACTTCGTTCACAGACATTGCGAGCCGCGAGTCAAAAATTTTAGGTTCGAGGGAATCGAGGCAGCGCAACCAACTTCGGGGGCGTTGGATGCGTTGTTATCAGCGGATGCGGTTATTATCTGCCCGTCGAATCCGTGGGTGAGCGTAGATCCCATCCTAAAAATTTTTCCTGAAATCAAGAAACCGATGATCGCCATATCTCCCATCATTGGCGGAAAAACGGTCAAAGGTCCCGCCGCAAAGATGTATGCCGAGTTGGGCATTGAGCCTTCGGCGCTTGCGGTTGAAAAACATTACCGCGGATTATTAAGCGGATTTGTTCTGGATACGATTGACGAAGAACTATCAAAACAAATGAGTGTGAAAACGCTGGTCACCAATACACTGATGAATGACTATACAGATCGCGCGCGACTCGCTCAAGATGTGCTAAACTTTATTCGGAGTTTATAACCATGACCATTTGGGCAATTGTGCCTGTAAAACCTTTGCGGCGCGGCAAGTCGCGTTTATCCAAGATCCTTACGGAAGATGAAAGAACTGCATTAAATCAGGAATTGCTGGAGCGCACATTGGGAACGCTTTCAACCTTAAAAGGATTGCTGCAAGTATTGGTGGTCAGCCGCGACCCGCTGGCATTGGCAATTGCGCGGGATTATGGCGCAACCACGGTACTTGAAGACGGCCATCCGCAGTTGAACACAGCGCTGACACGCGCAACAGTTGTATCGCAGATACATTCATCGCAGGGTGTATTGGTTCTGCCAGCAGACCTGCCTTTGCTTGAGCGCGGCGATGTGATTGCCCTCATGGAGCGTGCTGCGAATCAAATGCCCGTCGTGGTGATTGCGCCTGACAGACATCGCAAAGGAACCAACGCCCTGTTGATGATCCCCGCAGGAGTCATCGAATATGATTTCGGCGAAGACTCGTTTCAGCGCCATTGCGAACGCGCAGCCAAATTGGGCGTGCATTTGGAAATTGTCGAACTGCCTTCGCTTGGTTTGGATTTGGATTTGCCCGAAGATCTAGATATGATTCGCAAAATGGAAGTGATAAAAATATAATATAAAATGCGGCTGTTTCTTTAATTTTCCTTCATGTGTTTAGTGACACTTTGGCGGGCGTGACGCATCGCCTTTGTGTGTAAAAAACTTTACGATAAACTTTATTTAACAAGGAGAAAAAAAACCATGACCGAACGTGTTGCCCTTTATCTGCAAGATTCGCACGACCTGCGCGATGGATTGGATTACGCCAGATACGCAGAGGAAAAAGGTTTTGAAGCCGTGTGGCAAGCCGAGTCAAGGCTTGTCCGCGACGCGATCGTACCGATGGCCGCATATGCCGCGGTGACGGATAGGATCAAGGTCGGTTCGGGCGTGATCAACAACTGGACGCGCAACATCGGCCTGCTCGCCGCGACCTTCCTCACGCTGGATGACCTCGCCCCGAATCGCATCATCTGCGGAATCGGCGCGTGGTGGGATCCACTAGCCAAGAATGTGGGCATTGACCGCAAGAAACCTCTGCTCGCCATGCGCGAAACTATCGAAGTGATGCGCCGCTTGTTGAATATGGAACGCGTCACTTTTCACGGTGAATTCCACCACGTGGATAATATCGAACTGGATGTAGTTCACGGCCGCCGCGAGCCGCGCAACATCCCGATTATGATCGGCGCCACCGGTGACTTGATGATGGAGATGACCGGCGAGATTGCAGACGGCTGCGTGATGAATTACTGCGTCGCGCCCGAATATAATGACAAGGCGCTGGAACTGCTTGAGAAAGGCGCAAACAAAGCCGGACGCAAGATTGAAGACATTGACCGCCCGCAGTTGATCGTCTGCTCGGTGGATGAAGATCACGACAAGGCGATTGAGTACACCAAAGAATTGCTTTGCCAATATCTCGCCCAACAGCCACATATTGCCAAAGCCTCAAATGTTTCGCAGGAAGTTATCAATAATATTCAATCTACTTTGGGCTGGCCTGCCACAAAGGAACAGATTAACAAAGCCAAGCATTTTGTCCCTGATGAATTGGTGCACAAGATCACCGCTTCAGGCACGCCCACCGAAGCGCGCGCCAAAGTCGCGGAATACGTCAAGCGCGGATGCACCTGCCCCATTTTGTATCCCGTCGGCGGAAATTTCAAACTGCTGATCGATACGTTTGCGCAGAAATAAAAGTAGGGGCGGATCCCCCTTCCAGGACTACGCGCGATCCGCCCTACTTAATTACCACGACAAACATCACATTCCTCCAGATTTTCATCCTAAAAACCAGCCGCGTCACTTGACGCGGTTTTTTGTTGGTGCTATCCTCTATTTATTACTAGACTGACCAGTCGGTTTACAAATATGACAGACAACTCCCCTAACTCCACGCAGGAAACCCGCGACCGCATCCTCGAAGCGGCGGTCACTGTTTTCGCCAGCAAAGGCTACCACGATACCAAAGTGGATGATATTGTGGCAGAGTCGCAAACTTCCAAAGGCTCGTTCTATTTTTATTTTCCCAGCAAACAGGAGATTTTTCTCGCGCTCGTGGATAAATTCGCGGACCTGCTCGAAAGCCGCATCAAGGAGCGCTTCAACGCGGAATCATCGGGGATGGCGCGCGTGGATTTGGGGCTGAGAATCTGTCTCGAGACTTTCGGTCAATATCGAGGGTTGGCAAAAATCGCGCTGGTTCAAGCAACGGGTTTGGGAATCATCTTCGAGGAAAAGCGTCGCGCGGTGAATGAGCGCTTTATCAAAATCATCAAGGAAAATTTGGATGAAGCCGTCGCCGATGGAAGCATCCCGCCGCTCGATACTGAAATCGCCGCGTGCGCGTGGATGGGCGCGCTGAATGAGATCATCCTGCGCTGGGTTTATACGGGACAGCCCGACCCCGTGCGCGCGCTGCCTGAATTGCGAAAGTTGTTGCTGCAAAGTATCGGCGTTGACCTCACTCGGGCAGGTCAAAATCAAAAGAGTTAAACACAAAGGACACCACGGTCACGAAGGAAGACCTTAAAATTTTTGTGTACTTCGTATACTTTGTGTTAAAAAGTTTGTGCCGCAAACGGAGATTAATTTTGAACTGTATTCTTAATTACACCATTCCATACAAACCATATCCGCTGACAGATTTTTTACGTTTTGGTTCCGGCAAGGAACGCTTTTATTTTGAGAGCAACCAATCGCCGCTGGCAATTGCAGGCCTGGGAATTGCCGCGCAGATTTCCGGCACTGGAGAAAACCGCTTTGCGAATCTCACGCGCGAAGTTCAGGATTTTTTCCAACACGTCCACCAACTGACGGACAATACGCCGCGCCCCGTGCTGCTCGGAGGCGGATCATTTTTCGCGGAGATGAAACCCGGAAAATGGGATTCTTTTCCACATGCCGCATTGGTTCTACCGCGCTACGTTCTCACGCGCATTAAGGGTGAATTTTATTTTTCAGTAAACCTGCCATTGCACGAAAACGAAAGCATCACGCACGCCTCACAGCGCCTGCAACTTGAAGCCGAAGCGTTTCTCGCGCGGATGGAATCTGCCGCTCTGTCATCGCCTTCCATTCTTAATGAAATCAACATCAATGAAACGTCGCGCGCAGTTTGGGAAAGTACCATCAACCGTTCAGTTGAAATGATCCGCGAAGATAGAATCAAAAAAGTAGTGCTGGCGCGGCCAATACAAGTTACCGGAGACCACGCGGTGGATGTTCCCGTGTTATTGGAATATCTAGGCGAATCATGCCCATCCTGTTTTCGATTTCTATTTGAATTTACACCCGGAACAACTTTTGCGGGCGCAACGCCCGAAAGATTAGTCTCTGTATCCGGCGCGAGATTCACCACCGCCGCAATCGCCGGCTCCATTCGGCGCGGCGACTTTCCTGCCGAAGATAAAATACTCGGCAAACAATTACTTGATTCCGCGAAAGATCAAAGCGAGCATCTTTTCGTCCGCGATCAAATTCTTGAGAAGATGTCGCCGCTGGCGAAATCACTCAACATTGACTCCGCGCCAAGGCTTTTGCGCCTGCCCAATATTCAACACCTGCGCACAGACATCACGGGCACGCTGCATGCAGATCACAGCATTCTCAACATCGTCTCCGCGCTGCATCCGACTCCCGCAGTCGGCGGTGTGCCCAGCGAAGCAGCGCTGAATGTGATCCGCGAGATCGAAGGCTTCGAACGCGGCTGGTATGCCGCTCCCGTTGGCTGGGTGGATGCGAACGGAGATGGCGATTTCGTGGTTGCCATTCGCTCAGGATTGTTCCATGGCAAAACAAATACGCTCTTCGGCGGCGCGGGCATCGTCGCGGATTCTGATCCACAAAAAGAATGGGATGAAACCGGCTTGAAAATCGGTTTTCTGCTCAACGCGATGCAATGCGAGCTGGCATGAATACCGCCAATCGCAACACGATCTGGTGTGGAATTTTTGTCAGCGAGTTAAAAAAACTCGGACTTGATTGTGTTTGCATCGCGCCGGGTTCGCGCTCCACGCCGCTGGCGATTGCCTTCGCTGAAAGCGGCATCCGCGTGTATGTTCACAGCGATGAGCGCTCCGCCGCGTACTTTGCGTTGGGTCTTGCGCGCGCCAGTAAAAAACCTGTTGCGTTACTTTGCACATCGGGCACAGCCGCCGCAAATTTTTTCCCTGCCATTGTGGAAGCCAATTACAGCGAAGTTCCGCTGATCGTGCTCACCGCTGACCGCCCCGCCGAGTTGCGCGAAAGCGGCGCGAACCAAACCATCGATCAACTCAAACTTTATGGTGAGCACGTCCGCTGGTTTGCGGATGTTCCCGCGCCCGAAGCGAATTTCTCCAAGCATCTCTTTCGATATTTACAAAGCCTCGCTGCACGCGCAATGGAAACATCACAATCACCTTTGCCCGGTGCTGTGCATTTAAATTTTCCATTTCGAAAGCCGCTCGAACCGATAGAAGTTCCCACCGATATTCCCGCGTGGATGGATAACGCGTTTCTCGACGCCCACGAAAATTCTCCCGCACACCTAAAATTTTTACGCCCACAAATTTCACCTTCGCGCGCGCAAATAGATTTCCTCACTCAAATCATCACCACCTCCCCGCGCGGACTCATCGTCTGCGGTCCGCGCTGTACTGAAGGAAATTTCCCTACACGCCTCACAGAACTCGCCACACAATTAGGTTATCCCATCCTCGCAGATTCACTTTCCGGTTTGCGCTTCGGTGAGCATGTCAATCAAAATATTCTTGGCGGGTATGAAACGTTTCTTCCATTCGCAAAAGAATTGCAGCCGCAAATCATTTTGCGCTTTGGGGATATTCCCACCGGCACAGTGATTTCAAATTACCTTGGCGAGTTGGATGTTCCACAAATTTACATCTCAGAAACAAATCGCTGGCGCGATGACCGCTTTCGCGTGACGCAATCAATGTGGGTTGATCCACTTTTGGTGTGTGAGGAATTATTACGTAACTCAAATTACCAATTCGACCCGAACTGGCTACCCGCATGGCGAAAATTCGAAGACATCGTCTGGGATGAAGTCAACGCAATCCGCGCGGAAAAAGATTTTGAAGGCGGCATCCTCCCCGATGTGTTCGATCAACTCGCGGCAAATAACGGACTCTTCGTTGCCAACAGCCTGCCCGTGCGCCATTTTGATCAATTTGTCAAACCCGCAAAAAAGCCCATGCATGTCTTCGCCAATCGCGGCGCGAGCGGAATTGACGGCACGCTTTCGAGCGCACTTGGCGCGGCGGCGCATTTACCCGGTCTGGTTTTCGTCACAGGCGATCTGTCTTTTTATCACGACATGAACGGCTTACTGGCAATTCAACGCTGCGGAATCCGCGCCACGATCATCATCATCAACAACGATGGCGGCGGCATCTTCGAGCGGCTGCCCATCTCAAAATTCGAGCCGCCCTTCACCGACCTATTCACCACCCCGCATGGACTAACCTTCGAGCACGCCGCAAAACTTTATGGCATTGATTACACCCGTGCGGAAAGAGCATCGCTCGCATCAGCGCTGAGCACATCACTCACATCCAACAAATCAAGTATCATCGAAATTACCAGTGACGCAAAGAAATTTGAATCGCTGAGAAAAGAATTAACTTTGCGCGTAAAAACCAATAGACGTTATCGGAATTAGCGATCAGGTTGTCATTTCGAGCGCCAGCGAGAAATCTTGGGGCTGGCGCAACAAGATTTCTCCTCGCTACGCTCGTCGAAATGACAAA
>VFKN01000196.1 GCA_009885525.1 Anaerolineaceae bacterium
ACAAAACAGATCCCACCCATGTCCCTTTTGGTGACAAAGCGCGCTCGTGAACTCAACCTCAGTTGCTCGTGGGGCTGAGTGACTCTCCCCTAATTTTTGAGATGATACTAATTTCGCGGATAAAAAAATTACCTTTGCCATTCAACTCACGCTTAATTTCAGCGGGCGTATGCACAATAATATCTACTGGAAAATCGCGCGGCTTAAGCAAGCCAGACACCAGCACGTAACGGTCTGCCTGCCGCTTGATATTTGTCTTCATCACAATCAACAAATCCACATCGCTGTCAGGCGTGGGATTCCCGTACGCATATGACCCGAACAAAATGATCTTCTCAGGCTTGAGTTCCGCCACAATGCGTTTAACCGCCTTGGGCAGCGTCTTCGCCACAGGCGGAAATCCCGTCGGGCGGACTTCGGTTTTTACAAGCGCAGAAGTTCTCATGATGGTAATTTTATCATTTCATATTGTCATTGCATTGGGCTGCCGCCCTCGCAATGACATAGTAATTCTATTCTCGAATACGAATCTTATCTTCTTCCACAATCCAAAGTTGCTTTTCAATAGGTTCGGATGGCAAGTACGGAATTAACTTTGCAATCGCCTCCAACACCTTTGATCTTGATTGTTGTTTTATCCTCAAGACAAAAATACCGTGATAACTCGAGGGCGGATATGTTTTGATATCTGAAAAATCCAAATCAAGCGTAATCAGCGCCCGCTGTTCCTGTGAGCAAACTTCAATCACAATTTCATCCGCTTTGCCTCCCATGTTTTGATCCAGCACAGTGACCGCGTCATGACCAACCTCGCGCAACAAAGCCGCCGCTTCAACAGGGATATTTTCGTCAAGTTTGAACTTCATGGTTAAGCCGCAACCGCGATCACTCTTTCGCGCGCCAGTTCCGCCGCGTAATTAATTGCAGCCTGAAGCGCTTCTTTCGTCAAAGACGGGTAACTTTTCAAAATTTCCTGCATTTCAAGATTCTCCGCCAAATTGTCGAGCACAACCGAGACCATGATGCGCGTACCGGTAATACACGCCTGTCCGTGACAGATCTTTGGGTCAACAGTAATGTAATTTCTCCAGTTCATAATTTACTCCTTATTACCACGTTAAAAACGCAACCTACGAATTCAAATTTGTTTCCATGACCACCAACAAATCCACATCGCTATCCGGTGTGGGATTTCCGTATGCGTATGAGCCAAATAAAATGATCTTCTCAGGTTTGAGTTCCGCCACAATGCGTTTAACCGCCTTGGGCAGCGTCTTTGCCACAGGCGGAAATCCCGTCGGGCGGACTTCGGTTTTTACAAGCGCAGAGGTTCTCATTATGTAGTGATTTTATCCGATCGAGTAAACGACAACCAAAACCACGATCACAAGCGCATAAAATGGCAGCATGGATATTGAAAAGAATACATCCCAAAACGAATATTTTCCGCCCGTATATAAATTAAGCGGCATGGCAAAGGGCTTGATCACTTTGGGATTCTCGGAAATTCCCGCCACGTCGTTATACACTCCGCGGAACTTTCGCTCGAGTTGCAAAAAATACGCATCTGAGAACCAGAAGATCACGGTCGGCAGGAGAGCCAAAAGCGCAAAGTTGCGATTGCCTGTGTTCGCGTACGAGCCAAGCAGAGCGGTCACAAGCACCAGCATCCAGGTTCTCATTTGGAAGGCATTTGAGTTCATACGCGAGATAGAGGCTTGTATGAATTCAAGGTGTTTGATTTCTTCGGCAGAGATTTTTTTAGCAGTCATGGCGTCCATCCTTTTTTTATTTGATTATACCCGCGTAAATAAATAGACAGCCACCTTTGCGTAGCACCCTATGGGTAAAGGTGACTGTCTATTTGAACGTGCTGGTGTTCGTGAATTTCGCAATATAACAAGCCATGCTCGCAGCCTGCACATTCCATTTGCAAAGTGGCGTGCTGGATGTTGTATCCATGCGTAAGCATTAGATTTATATTTTCCTGAATCACCATGCACGCGCTCATCGGCAAATCGGCTATGACAATGTGCGCGGAAAGCATCCGCAGATTTTCGTTGACGCTCCACACGTGCAAGTCGTGGAGACCGAGTACTCCATCCACACCGCAGATGTCGCCCACCATTTTGGTCATGTCTACATTTTCTGGTGTACTCTCAAGTAGGATGTGAATGGTCTGCCGCAAAATTCCCCATGCGTTATATAAGATAAATAAACCGATCAAAACGCTGACGAATGGATCGAGCCAGTTCCACTGCGTGAAGAAAATGATCACACCCGCGATGACCGCGCCGAGCGTGGACATGACATCACCCATCAAATGCAGGAATGCGCTGCGCAGATTGAGATCATGTTCGCTGCCGTCTTTGACCATCCACGCGGTGACGAGGTTGACGAAAAATGCCAGCACGCCGACTCCGATCAGGATTCGCGAATCAACTTCGGGGGGGGCAAGGAAGCGCTGATACGCTTCGAAGAAAATACCGGCGGCGATGAGAATCAGCGTGGTCGAATTGACCAGCGCAACGAGAATTCCCACTCGATGGTATCCGTAAGTTTTTCCTGCATGTGCAGGCTGTGTTGCAATTTTAAGCGCATACCAACTCAGCCCCAATGCGATCACGTCGGTGAAGTTGTGCGCCGCGTCGGTCAGCAGCGCGAGGCTATTTCCCCAAAGCCCCGCGCTGATCTCGATGAAAACAAACGCGAAAGTTAATCCAAGCGAAATGGCGAGCCGTTTTGTGGTTTGATTGGTGAGGTCACCGAGGTGTAAATGGCTGTGTGAGTGATCGGACATTTTATTTATCCATGTTGGATGTGGTCAAGACCAAGCGAAAACAGACGCGCGACGTGATCGTCGTCTAGGCTGTAAAAAACCCGCCTGCCTATTTTACGGGCGCGGACAAGGTGCATTTGCCGCAAGCCGCGCAGTTGATGTGAAACGGCAGACTCGGTCATGTTTAATTTTTCTGCCAACGAACCTACGCCCATTTCCCCTTCCAGTAAAAGCGCAATAATACGCACGCGGCTGGCGTCGCTTAGCGCGCTGAATAGTTCGGCAAGTTGGATGGCTTTGAGTTCTGTGAGTTTCATAATATATGAATAGTTGAGCAAGTGTTCATATATTAGCGCGAAAGAAAAGGGCTGTCAAGGAAGAAAAACAGCCCTTTTGGTTTATGAGCTCATTGGAATGATCATGACGCTGGCTTTGACATGATGCCGTAGATCGCTGATGACGGTTCCGTGAATGAGATCGGAGACGCCGCTATGACCATGACCACCGACGAGAATCAGATCTGCGTTGAGTTCGTTAATCAACTTTGCAAGCACAGCGACTGGTTCGCCGCTGCCGAGTTTCCAATCAATTGTCACACCTGATTTTTGCATTCTTTCGGCAAGTTTTTCCAGATGTTCTCGATCGGTTAAAGTTTCTAAATCTTCTCCTTCGGCGCCGAGGGTGCGCGCAACAGGACTTTCAACGACATGTAATAGAAAAACTTTTGTTAGATCTTTATCAATAAAGCGCAGACTCTCCGATAAAAGTTTTTCGTCTTTCCCTGAAAAATCGAGGGCGATGGCTACGCATTTATAAGCGGCTGGCTGCATAAAGGCTGTTAAATCCTGAGCAGCTTCCTGATGTACTCCGCTGATAATCCTTGGCTTGCCAAATTTCTCAGCGCGTTGGCGCAGCCAGGGTTGAATTGTTACATAAAATAGAAGCGCTCCCAGCGCGGTAACAAACGGAATCACTGTGAGTTGAATGATCCAGGCGTTACCGCCAGCGTCTACCAGCCATGTTGCAATCTGGTCAACGATTAGCTTTA
>VFKN01000152.1 GCA_009885525.1 Anaerolineaceae bacterium
CAGGCTCAGGGCGACGCTTGGTTTTAGCCGAAGCAGTCTCCTGATGGCAGAGATTGCTTCGGCGGGAAGAACAAAAGCCCGCCTCGCAATGACATGGCTGAGTAGTTACTAAATCTTTATTATTATAAAACAAAGAGAACCAACTGTAATACAAAAATTCCTATATGAGAATCTTTGTAAAAAAGTTTTTCACTGACTTAATAAAAAAATATTAAAAATAGATTCGTTCTTATTACCTATGCTCCAGCCGCCGTCCTCGGCGGCGGTTTGCGAGGAAACCCTGCGCCGGGGACGGCGCAGGGAGCAACCCCGGCGTTCAAAAAAAACCCGCCGCAGATTTATACCGGATTTATACCCCATCAAACACAAAATGCAGATTTTTGTGTTAATATTAAGTATCTCACCTTACACCTCTCACCCATTCGCCGGGAAAGGGCTGGAGGTGAGAGAGGTTTATAAGTAAAGTGACTCCTAATGTAAAAAAGCGTATTTATCATAGAGGTAATATGTTTATCCGTATCGCAAATTTTGCAGCGCGCTGGAGTTTGGTTCAACGCTTTAATGTTGTTGGGCTTGTTGTTATGATTCTTGGCACAGTTGTGATTGGCAACTGGGTTGGAGAGCAAATTAAGAGCATCGTCATTAATGAGTCAGCTGCCACCACCGCCCTCTATTTGAATAGTTTTATCGTTCCCAATCTCCAGGAACTCAGTCACTCGAAATCACTCACCCCGGAACACATCGAGATATTGAATAAGCAGCTCACCGAAACCAATCTTGGTCGCCGTGTCGTGACTGTTAAAGTCTGGGATCCAAGCGGTCTTATCCTCTATAGCAACCGTCCATCTTTGATCGGCCTTTCATTTCCCGGCGCGTCAGATCTAGAATTGGTCTTGCAAGGTAAAGTAGTGACAGGAATTAGCAACTTGCAAGATGATGAAAACTTTGAAGAACGGCTTATCTATACAAGGCTGCTCGAAATCTACATCCCTGTACGACTTAATGGCACGCACCAGATCATTGCGATTGCCGAGTTCTATCAGACAGTGGATGTTCTCGAAGCAGAAATAGCGGCGGCCCAAAAGCAAAGTTGGCTGGTCGTTATCACGAGCATGGCAGTCATTTACCTGCTGCTGGCTGGATTTGTTCAAAGGACTGGTAACCGGATCAAACAACAGGAAACCGCGTTAAAAAATCAAGTGATGCAATTAACCGAAGTACTATCTCAGAATAATGAACTCAACCAGCGTGTTCGCCGCGCCACGGAAAATGCGGCCACACTTAATGAACGTCTCCTGCATCGCATTACGGTTGAACTCACCAATGGGCCGGCGCAGGAAATCAACCTGGCATTATCCCAGCTCGGCGGTGCCATTGATGAGAACAATGTCTGCCGACTGGTCAATCTAAATAGTAAGTGTAACGAGAACCTGCCCATCGTGCAGACTTCTTTACAGACCGCCATGCAGGAAATACTTGCCATTACCGGCGGACTGGGTCTTCCACAATTAGAAGGCCTGACGCTGCCCGAGACTTTCACCAGGGTGGTGCGTGCCCATGAATTACGTACCGGAACAAAAGTGGATTTAAGCATGACCGGTCTTCCTGATCAAGCCCCTTTGCCGATCAAGACCATAGCCTATCGCATTGTTCAAGAATCGCTGAACAATGCATACCGCCATGCAGGCGGCTCAGGCCAGAATGTGTATGTCCTGTTCAGTATGAATGAACTGCAGATCGAAATTTCCGATCAGGGGCCCGGTTTCGATATCAGCCAGCCCGTTATTGTGGAAGAGAAACGCCTTGGTCTGGCTGGAATGCGCGAACGCGTGGAAAGCCTGGGGGGATTATTTTTGGTCGAAAGCAAAATCAATGAAGGCACAAAAGTCATCACCCGTCTTTATCTTCAAAGTGATGAGGCGGTTGTAAATGCATAACCTCCGCCATGGCAATCTGAACGACCAGCCTATTTATTTTAAGGGATTGATTCCCTGCATTGAAAGACAGACAAGATGATAAATATCGCAAATTTTCTGGCACGCTGGACTCTAATTTTCCAAAACATGAGAAAATACCGCTTTTTTGTTTTTCTTGTACACAGCGCAAAAGATTTCACAAAAGACCGCAGTCTGGTCAAACGATTTACTGTTGCAAGCGCTATCATCATGCTGCTTGGTATGCTCGGCATCGGCTGGTGGATTGGCGAGCGAATTAAGGCCGGAGTGATCAAACAGGCAACTGCCACCACTGCACTTTATATGGACAGTTTCATCGCTCCAAACGTACAGGAACTTGGCTCGGGAAAACAGCTGACACCCGAACACATAGAAGCATTGAACATCCTGTTTAAGGAAAGCGATCTTGGTGAGCGAACCGTCACAATAAAAATCTGGGATAAGGATCACCGTATCGTCTACAGTAATAATCCAGCGCTGGTAGGCCGTAAATTTTCCGATACTACTGATCAGTTAATCGCCTGGGGTGGAGCAGTGGCAGGCAGAATCAGCGACTTGCAAGAGGAAGAAAATATCGAGGAACGACGTTTATCCCCTGACCCGCTGCTTGAAATCTACAGCCCGGTACGGCTAAACGATACGGACCAAATCATTGCGCTTGCCGAGTTCTATCAAAAAGTGGATACCCTTGAGGCCGAAATTATCACAGCCCAAAGGCGCAGCTGGTTGGTGGTTGGGACAACCACACTAACCATCTATTTGCTGCTGGTCTGGCTCGTTCAAAGGGCGAGTAACAGAATCGAACAACAGGAAGCGGAATTGAAGAATCAAGTGGCCCTGCTAACTTATTTACTGTTTCGTAACAAAGCCCTTGCCGAGCGTGTCCGCCTTGCTGCAGCAAATACTGCTGCGCTAAACGAAAGTT
This sequence comes from Anaerolineaceae bacterium, assembly GCA_009885525.1. Lineage (GTDB taxonomy): Bacteria > Chloroflexota > Anaerolineae > Anaerolineales > Villigracilaceae > Villigracilis. The sequence goes on from VFKN01000152.1 coordinate 2,881, forward strand.
TCCTGCGCCGTACCAGCGCCGACCTCCACGACGGGCCGGTGCAGGAAGTCAGTTTGGCATTGCTGCGGCTTGGTCGTGCCATCGATCAAAATGAAACCTGTCGCCTGACCAATTTAAATGGAAAGTGTAACGAGAGCCTGTCGACCGTGCAGACTTCCCTGCAATCTGCGTTACGGGAAATGCGCGCCATCGCCACCGGGCTCGGACTTCCAGAATTGGAAGGTTTTACGCTGCGCGAAGTTTTTATGCATGTGGTACGTTCACATGAGCAATACACCAGAACGCAGGTAATTTTGAACATGAGTGACCTGCCGAAACAAACGACATTACCGATCAAGATCGCAGCCTATCGGTTCGTTCAAGAAGGATTGAAAAATGCCTATCGTCATGCAGACGGTAAAGGCCAGGAGGTACAGGTGCTATACATATCGCATCAGATGCAAATCGAGGTTTTGGATCAGGGACCCGGTTTTGACACCGACCTGCTTATCGAAATGGAAGAGCATCTGGGTCTGGCAGGCATGCGCGAACGCGTCGAAAGCCTCGGCGGGTTATTCACAATTGAGAGCAACCTCAATAAAGGCACAAAATTGAGTGCATATTTTTCCCTAGATAATATTGGAGATAATACAAATGGATAAAATTCGACTTATCGTTGTAGATGACCACCCAATCTTTCGCGAGGGAGTAGCTTCCATCCTCGGCTCTGAACCGGATATCGAGCTCGTAGGGCAGGGCGTCTCAGCCGAAGAAGCCATTAAAATGACCCGTGAATTTTTACCGGATGTAATTCTCCTGGATGTCAGCATGCCCGGCGGAGGCTTGAAAGCTGCCGAAGTAATATCAGCTTCATTCCCGGTCGTTAAGATTATTATGCTAACCGGGTCCGATGATAAAGATATTGTCGTAGCTGCCTTCAAAGCCGGGGCACATGCCTATGTTGTTAAAGGCGTTACCGCACGCGAATTGAATGGTATTCTGCACACGGTCTACGCGGGTGAAGGTTATGTGAGCCCATCGCTGGCGGCTAGCCTGCTCTCCGAAATGACCTCAGTGCACCGGCAGCCGAGTTCAATAAAAAATGACTTCGATGAATTGACCGAACGGGAGCAACAGATTTTAGAGTTGATCGCACTGGGAACAAGCAATAAGGAAATTGGACAAAAATTATTTTTAACTGAAAAAACGATCAAGCATTACGTGACCAATATCCTTCAGAAATTACATGTTCGCACGCGCGTGCAGGCAGCGCTTCTCGCGCAGGAGAAAACAAGACCAAGACCGGCGAGTAATTAAACGAAGCACCCGGCGATATTTGAAGCGCTATTCTCCCTGTCAGTGTATACTGGCGGGGAGAATTTTTATCATGTCAAAATTAAATCAACCAAACTGGGATGTGATCGTCATCGGCGGCGGGCCGGCGGGCTTCTTTGCCGCCATTCGCTGCGCGGAGTTAAACCCAGAGTTAAGCGTGCTCATTCTTGAGAAGGCAAGCCAAACACTTGGCAAGGTTTTAATTTCGGGCGGCGGAAGATGCAATGTGACGCACGCGTGTTTTGATCCGGCGCAGCTGATTAATTTCTATCCGCGCGGAGGGATGGAATTACGCGGCGCGTTCGCGCGCTTTCAGCCCACGGATACGGTCAGGTGGTTCGAAGAACGCGGTGTCCGATTGAAAACCGAAGCCGATAACCGCATGTTCCCTGTCACCAATTCATCCGAGACGATCGCGGAGTGTTTACGCGGGGCCGCGAAAAATATCGGGGTGCAGGTTATCGTGGGCGCGAGTGTCTTGGGGGTGAAAAAAAATCCGCAGAGTGGATTCAAACTCGAGGTAAGAAGTGAAGCGCGTGATCTTCATCTCAATGCAAAAAAATTATTGGTCGCAGCAGGCAGTGATTCAAAATCGCGCGAGATCATAAAATCACTTGGACATTCGATTGTTGAGCCAGTGCCTTCATTATTTACATTCAACATCAAAGACAAACGCATTGACGGGCTGGCGGGCGTGTCGGTTGAAAACGTCACCTTGAAAATGGATGCGCTCACCCAGCGCGGGCCGATGTTGATTACACATTGGGGTTTGAGCGGGCCTGCGGTTTTGAGGTTATCGGCATGGGGCGCGCGTGAATTGTATGAAAAAAAATATCGCGCAAAGTTGAGCGTCAACTGGCTCGGTGATATTTCATTTGAGAAAGCGCTGGAAGTTTTGACGCATAGCAAAGAGTGGAAGGAAAATGTGCGCAAGAAAGTTATGGGCAATCCGGCGTTCTCACAAATACCATTAAGGTTATGGAAGCAGTTGACAGAATTTGCGGGCGATAAAAATTGGGGCGATGTATCCAAAGCAGAGTTGCGTAAACTTGCGCAGGAATTATCGGCGGGTGAATTTAACATCGAAAGTAAGGGGCAATTCAAAGATGAGTTCGTCACCTGCGGCGGAGTCAACTTGAAGGAAGTGGATTTCAAAACGATGCAAAGCCGCGTGGTTGAAAATTTATTTTTCGCGGGCGAAGTGTTGGACATTGACGGACTCACCGGCGGATTTAATTTTCAATCCGCGTGGACGACGGGATGGCTGGCGGGAAGCGCAATGTCTACAACGGATAAGAACGGATAAGCGGATAAAAATATTTTTTCCATTGACCTTACACCATTCATCTCTTACAATCCCCTTTTGAAAATTATATATAATTTAAGAGGATACACGCAATGACTAAATACCGTATTATGTATTGGAAGCACATCCCGCAATCATTTACTGTCGAAGGCGATGGGCGCACTGTTAAGAAACAACTTTCGGATAAGATCCAAAACAAGATAGATGCATACGCGATGGCTGTGGGCGCAATCTCCACCACAGATTACGCAAAGGAATACAAACGCGGCGCATGGGTCGAGCGTGAAGGCTCGCCCGAAGAAGTTGCCGAAGCGCTTCTGGCTGAACTCGAAACAGAGTTTGCAAAAATTGAGATTCCCCGCCCTGCAGAATTTCAATAAAGCCAATGAAAAAACACAACATCATCCTGCAACCCTCCGGCAGCCGCGGACAAGTGGAAGAAGGCATGTCCGTCCGCTCGGCTGCGCGTGAACTCGGCGTGGAGATCGAATCGATTTGCGCAGAAAATGCCACCTGCGGCAAGTGCATGGTTTTAATCGAAGAAGGCCGCTTCGAAAAATATAATATCGATTCAAAACGCGAAAACGTCTCCCCCGTTACGAATGAAGAAAGCGCGTATTTTGCGCGCAGGTCCAAGTTATTAAAAGACAAAGGCTGGGAAGTAGGTCAGGTGCGGCTCTCCTGTCAATGCAAGATTCGCGGGGACGTGTTGATCAACGTGCCCGAAGAGAGTCGCGGCAACAAACAGATCGTGCGCAAGAGCGCAACCAACCGCGAGATCGAAGTGAAACCCGCGATCCGAAAATATCTCGTCTCGATGACTCCGCCCAATCTGGAACGCCCCATCGCGGATTGGGAACGCCTCGCGAAAGGACTCGAAACCTCCATGGGGTTGGTGCGCGGCAGCGACGAGAAACTTCCGCGCTGGTATGACCTGACCGTGGATTATCAATGCCTGCGCGGTTTATCCTCCACGCTGCGTGCAGCAAAATGGAATGTGACCGTTTCTGTCTGGCAGGATAAAGAAGTGATCGAAGTACAGGCGGGCTACGTGGAAGATAGTTATGGCGCGGCAGTCGATATCGGCTCGACGACGGTTGCGCTGTATTTGTGCAATCTGCGCACCGGCGAAATGCTTGCGGCCGAATCTGAAATGAATCCGCAGATCGTATACGGCGAAGATGTCATGTCCCGTATTCAATATACGATCGAACATAAAGACGGGTTGGAGAAATTGCACAAGGCGATCATCTCCACGCTGAATAAATTATTGAAACAAGCGGTTAAGTCCGCGAATATGTCACTGCGAGGAACGAAGCAGTCCCCTACTGGCGCAGAGATTGCTTCGGGCAAAGAACGTCCTCGCAATGACATAAAAATTGAGGATATTTTGGAAATGGTGCTGGTTGGTAATTCCACCATGCATCACATCTTATTAAATTTGAATCCGAAAGATTTGGGGCTGGCGCCGTTTGTGCCCGCCATTCACCGATCGGTGGATGTCAAAGCGCGTGAACTGGGATTACACATCAATCCTTCCGGCAACATTCATGTGCTGCCCACCATCGCTTCGTTCGTCGGCGCGGATACGAGCGCAATGATCGTCGCGGAAGAGCCGCACATGCAGGATGAGAACTGGCTGCTGATTGACGTTGGCACAAACGCGGAATTAATTCTCGGCAATCGCAAGCGCTTGTTATGCACATCCACGCCCACGGGGCCCGCCCTGGAAGGCGCACATGTGGAATATGGAATGCGCGCCGCGCCCGGCGCGATCGAACGGGTTAATATCGACGAGAAGACTCTTGAACCGCGCTATAAAATCGTCGGCGAAACAGAATGGAATACCGGCAAGGCCAAAGGGATTTGCGGCTCGGCCATCATCGACTCGGTGGCGGAATTGTTCCGCGCGGGCATCGTCGATTCGCGCGGCAAATTCAAAAAGGATTTAAATTCAGCGCGGATTCGTCAGGGAGAAAGCGGCTGGGAATATATTATCGCGTGGGCGGATGAAACTTCCATCGGGCGCGACATCCCGATGACGCAGCAGGATGTGCGTCAAATTCAATTGGCGAAAGCCGCGTTGTTCACTGCGGCGCGGACATTGTTGAAGCGCAGCGGTTTGGAATCACCTGATAAAATAATCCTCGCTGGCGGTTTTGGAAGTTATATCGATAAAGAAAAAGCCATGCTGATCGGGTTGATCCCCGATTGCGAATTGGATAAAGTGTACGCTGTTGGGAATGCCGCAGGTGACGGCGCGCGCATTGCGCTGTTGAATGTAGAGAAGCGTAATGAGATTGATTCGGTGACGCGCAAAGTGGAACGCTTCGAGCTGCCCACCGATCCCGAATTCCAAAACCAGTTTATGCTGGCCACGAGTTTCCCGCACATGAGCGAACCATTTCCACACATCGCGCATTTGATTCCGAATCGTGTCGCAGATCCGCTGGCGAAAAACTTTATGACAAAATAAAAATATTTAACCACGAAGGGCACGAAGTACACAAAGGTTAAAAAACTAGCCACTGATTTCACAGATTCGCACGGATTTTTTTCTTAAAGCCAATCCGTGAAAATTTGTGTAATTCGTGGTAAAAAAATAAGGAGAGCAGGATGAATAAATTTCTTGAAAGATTAAATAGCGGGGAAATTCTTGTTGCGGACGGGGCAACGGGTTCAAATTTGCAGAAGATGGGTCTCAAGCCCGGCAAACCACCCGAAGACCTTATTATTGACGACCCCGATACTTTGTTTAAACTTGCGAGTTCCTTCGCGCAGGCAGGTTCGGATATTATCCTAACCTGTACCTTCGGCGGCACGCGCATGCGCATGAAAGATTCGAAATATCAGGATCGCACGCCTGAAGTAAATATCCGCGCGGCGGAGATTGCGCGCAAAGCCGCTTCGTTGAACAACGGATTGGTCGCCGGCTCAATGGGTCCCGTCGGCGCGCTGGTCAAACCTTATGGGCCGCTTGAAGCGGAAGATGTAAAAGCGACTTTCGCCGAGCAAGCCAAAGCGCTCACCGATGGCGGCGTGGACTTGTTATTAATCGAAACGATGTTTTCCTTTGAAGAAACTACCGCCGCATTTCAAGGCGCACGCTCGGCAACCGACCTGCCCATTGTGATCTCATTCAGTTATGATCGCGGCACACGCACGATGATGGGCGTCAAGCCAAAAGATGTGATGAAGCGCTACACTGAAATGGGCGCAACACTCATCGGCGCGAACTGCGGAAACACACTTGATAATATGGAAATCGTTGTCAAAGAATACGCGGTGACCGTGCCGAACTTCCCATTATGGGTCAAGCCCAACGCAGGTGTCCCGCACATGGACATCGAAACCGAGCAAGGCGTTTATGATATGGGTCCCGAAGACATGGGAAATTACGCAAAGAAATATGTGGAATTGGGCGCGAAAGTTGTAGGCGGCTGCTGCGGAAATACACCGGAACATATCGCGGCGATTGCGAAGGCTGTAAAAGCCAAGTAATTGGTAATTGGTAATTGATTACGGGTTACAGGCTACGAGTTACGTAACCTGTAACCCGTAACTTGTAAATGGAGAAAGCATGCGTGAAAAAATTTTAGCGTTATTATCCGGGAAAAAAATCGATGAGCAACCTGCATTCAGCGGGTTGATTCATATCACCGCCGAAGGGTTGGAACGCGAGGGATTAATATTTCACGAGATTCACAAAGACGCGGGGAAGATGGCGAGAGCAGCGACGAGTACATTTAGATTAACGGGAATGCCATCCGTGACTCTGCCATTGGATCTATGCGCGCCCGCCGAAGCCTTGGGCGCGGAGTTGAATTACTACGCGGAAGCGGGCGGCGAGTTTCAATTTCCGCAGGTGAAGAAATCTTTAGTTGAAAGCGCAAAAGAAATTAGAGGATTAGAGAATAGAGAATGGGAAAATGGAAGGCTACGCTTAATTTGCGAAGCAATCAGTCTGGTAAAAAATGATATTGGCAAGGATGTCGTCATTTCCGGGATGATCCCAGGTCCATATACTTTGCTTTTGTATCTTTGCAGCCCTACAAACTTATTTACTGAAATGAAGAAAGAACCGCAGGCGGTTATTGATGCACTCTTTCATCTTTCATCTTTCCTTTCAAAAATCGGAAAAATGTATCGCGACGCAGGCGCAGACTTTATCACCATTCACGAGATGGGCGGCTCGCCGGGGTTTATTGGTCCTGCAAAATTTGAGCAATTCGTTTTGCCTGCATTGAAAGAATTACATGTAAGCCTGCCCAGTCCGCGCGTGTTGTCGGTGTGCGGAAATGTGACCAAATCTCTTGAACTGTTAAATCAAACCGGCGCGGAGGCGATCTCTGTTGACCAGACAGTTGACCTTGTGGCGGCTCGCGCCGCGTTGAAAGATACGCTGCTGTTTGGGAATCTTGATCCTGTGGGGACTTTATTCCTGGGCGATGAAACTCAGGTACGCGAATCAACTCAAAGGGCAAAAGAAGCGCACGTGGATGCGATCATGCCGGGCTGTGATCTGGTTCCGCAAACATCCATACAAAATATCAAAGCAATGTTAAAATAAAAAAATCAGCCGTGTTTTTCAAAAGGATTTGACATGCTCAATTTTAGCGATGAACTCGGACAAAGAACATGGGAACGGATCAACTCGGAACGCGTGATCTGGTTGACGACTGTTTCATCAAAAGGGATTCCACAGCCACGACCGGTTTGGTTTGTTTGGGATAACGGCGACATTATCATTTACAGTTCAGGGCACGCAAAAAAACTTACACACATTTCAGTCAATCCAAACGTCTCATTAAATTTCAACGCGGGCGCGAATGGTTATGATGTCCAGATAATTTTGGGCAAGGCATACGTGGATAAAGACTTGCCGCCCTCGAATTTAAACAAAGCCTACAGTGAAAAATACGGCGCGGAAATTTTGACATTGGACATGGATGAAGAAAAATATGCGGGCATATTCAACGTTGGCATCCGTATTACACCCGTAAAGTTGCGCGGGCTCGAAGCAATTCCTGATATTGAATTGGATGTTTAATTGATAAAACCACAAGGCAATATTATTTCTGAGATTTTGGAATTTCTTGAAAGCATTCCGCTATTTTCAAAATTGAACGATTCATCCGCGCAGTCACTGGCGCGGACAGGCAGGTTCCGGCATATAGAAAAAGGCGAGATTGTATTCTTTCAATCGGATCCATCTGAATTCGTTTACGTTGTTCGTTCCGGGGATATATCGATTATGTTGAATAGCGCCGACGGCCGCGACATGGTCATCGATGAAATGCGCGCAGGCGATATATTTGGCTATCTGGGAATCCTGACAAATAAGAATCGTTCGACCAGCGCGATCGCGCGAAAGAAAAGCGAATTCCTGATTATTCCGCGCCAGGCTTTTTTAAGCGTGGTGGATCTCGATCATCAATTTACACGCAGCCTGCTGGATCATGTTGCCAAACGTTTACTATCAAGCCGTGAACGCGAAAGCGCGCTCGCATTCATGGATGCACAAGCCCGCCTGGCACGTCTATTGTTGGAGTTGGAAAAGCAAGGCATGGATAAAGGTTACATCACCATTTCTCAAGACGAGCTCGCACACCGCACCGGCTTGATCCGTCAAACTGTAGCGAAGGCACTCAGCAAATGGCGACGCAATGGTTTATTGCTGACAGGGCGGGGGCGGATCATGCTGCTCAATCATAAGGCTTTAAAAGCAATTGAAAACAAATCTTTGGATTAATGCGTTATGTCGCATAAGTGACAGACGGCCAAAGAAAAAGGTTGTATAGTAAGGGCAAGATAATCAAAACCATATAACTTATTTCAAAGGAGAAATAAAATGAAAACCAATCAGAATCAAGCCCCCAAGAGACTGCTCAAGAAATTAACTGCAATGCGCGCGGTATTACGCAAGGACGAACGCGAAGTCCTTGACGGGATCATTCAGGGCGAAGGCATTGAGAGCGAAGTCATTGAGAGCGAAGTCGCTGCGCACAAGATGACCACCAAAGCCACCGGCAAGGCAGTCAGCCGCGCTACAACCAAAGCCAATGAAGTCGCCGCTCATAAGATGACCACCAAGGCCACTGGCAAGGCAGTCAGCCGCGCTACAACCAAAGCCAATGAAGTCGCCGCGCACAAGATGACCACCAAGGCCACTGGCAAGGCAGTCAGCCGCGCTACAACCAAAGCCAATGAAGTCGCTGCGCACAAGATGACCACCAAAGCCACCGGCAAAGCAGTCAGCTGTGCTACAACCAAAGCCAATGCAGTTGCCGCGCACAAGATGACTACTAAAGCCACCGGCAAAGCAGTCAGCAAAACGACCACCAAAGCCAATGCAGTTGCCGCGCACAAGATGACTACTAAAGCCACCGGCAAAGCAGTCAGCAAAGCAACCACCAAAGCTGTTACCAAAGCCACCAGCTAATCATTTAGCGCGCTCCGCATTTCATTGATCAATTCTGGAAACCGATGAATTCAGATTGACGATCAAGCAAACCAAATAAAATGGATTTTTTGCAATAAATAATTTATTGTAAAAAATCCATTTTTCAATATATACTATGGTGAATGGCAAACCAAATGAAACCAAATCAAAACATAAACGAAGAAAAACTATCCGAGCAACTGCAGCGCCTGCTATCATCGATCGAAGCCAGCAAGCACGCGGTTTTTTCTGAATCCAATGACGCGCTCTTGAACTCGATCGTTACGGCAGCCGGACGGTTGTTCGGCGCGGGAGCCGCAGCCATTTTGCTGCTTAATGAAGCGGAACAGGTGCTCGAATTCAAAGTGGCGTATGGACCATCGGAACATACGCGCAAATTGATCGGCACAAGTTTTCCCATGGACAAGGGCATTGCAGGCTATGTGATGATGACGGGTCAGCCGATCGCCACCTCGCAGGTAAAACAGGATACGCGCTTCGATCAGGATTTTGCGAAAAGCGTCGGCTATGTGCCCGAGTCCATTCTCGCCACGCCCCTGCTTTCGGGAGACCGCATCATTGGCGTGATGGAAGTTTTGGATAAGATCGATGCTACATCTTTTGGAATGCAGGATATGGAGATGCTGGGCATGTTCGCCCAGCAAGCCGCGCTGGCGATCGATCAATCACAGCAGATAAACAACATACAGGAAGCCCTCATTCTAGGGTTGAAGCGACTGGTCAATTCAGATCCTTCACAGGATTCAACTGAAATACTCTCAGTGCTGGATGAAAGCCTGGATGAAACAAACCGCACGCTCGATCTTTTGGAACTAGCCGATCTGTTTAACCAGATCAGCGCATTGGGGGAAGATGAACGAAAAGCGTGTCTGCAAGTTTTGAATGTTTTTGCAGAATATCGCCGCTCCACAACTTCATCACGCAGGTTCAGATAAATGTCTGAAGAACCGTTACGCCCGGCATGGTCACAAAGTTTTACAGCAGATGCCATTCAAGAATTGCCGGCTTACGGTCCATTCGCCAAAATAACACCTGAATGGGCATGGAAGAACAGCACCGGCAAAGGGATACGCGTGGCTGTAGTGGACAGCGGCGTCGAATTCGATCATCCCGCACTGGGAGATTGTGTGCGCGGGGGTGTTGTCGTTGAATATGATTCAAAAGCAAAAGATAATTATCGCATCAAGCCGGATGATCAACCCATGGATGTTTCAGGCCACGGGACTGCCTGCGCGGGCATCATCCATTCCATCGCGCCTGAAGCAGAGATTTACAGCGTGCGCGTGCTTGGCCGCAACATGGGCGGACGCGCCATCCAATTTGCGGCGGGATTGGATTGGGCAATCGAAAATAATATTCAAGTCGTCAACTTGAGCCTGAGCACTTCGCTCGAGGAATTTTTTGGGCTTTTTCATGACCTTGCGGATCAGGCTTATTTCAAAAACATGAATCTGGTTTCAGCGGTTAACAATATGCCCGAGCCGAGTTATCCATCGTTATATTCATCTGTTATTTCAGTTGCCGCACACGATGGACAGGATCCATTTACCTATTATTACAACCCAAATCCGCCCGTTGAATTTGGCGCGCCCGGAATCGACGTGAAGGTGGCATGGAACAAAAAACAATATCTCACCTGCACAGGCAATAGTTTTGCCGCGCCGCACATTGCCGGCATCACAGCTTTGATCCGCGCCAAACATCCGGAGCTGACTCCATTCCAGATTAAATCCGTATTACTGGCTTGTGCAGCCAACACGCGCAGAGAAAACAAATAACTTTGGAGGTAATTTATGGATGAAGTTGAAAAGCCAACACGCTGGTCTTTAAATGATTTGCTCCCCGAGCCGGTTGATCGATCATTGGATGAAGTTTTCTCGAAACTCGAGCAGGCGCTGGTAGAGTTTGAAACGGCGCGTGAATTACTCATCCCCGAAATCTCCATGGACGATTTCAACAAAGTCCTTAAGATACTCGAATCCATCAACGTTCTGAAAAGTAGAATCGAAGGCTATGCGGATCTTTCATTCGCCGAGGATACGCAAAATCCCGCCGCCTTGAATTTACGCGACCGCGTCGATCAAGTGTTGACCGATATGAGCAACCGCGCGATGTTTTTTGAGTTTTGGTTTAAAGAATTACCCGATGCTGCCGCGGATCATTTGATCGAGAACAGCGGCGACATGCGTTATTTCTTCGAAACCATGCGGCGCTTCAAACCGCACACGTTGAGTGAACTGGAAGAGCAAATGATCAACTTGAAAGATGTAAACGGCATCGATGCGCTGGTCAAACTTTACGAGATGATCACCAATCAATTCACGTTTACATTTGAAGTAGACGGCAAAACCGAAACATTCACCCGCGATCAACTCTCAAGTCATTTTCAAAATCCAGCGCCTGAAGTGCGCGCAAAGGCTTATCAGGAACTGTATCGGGTCTACATCGAAAACTCAACTGTGCTGGCGCAGATGTATATCCACCGCGTGCGCGACTGGCACACCGAGGGCATCGAGCTGCGCGGATTTTCTTCGCCCATCTCCGCGCGCAATCTCGAAAACGATCTGCCCGATGAAGTCGTGGACACACTGCTTTCCGTCTGCCGGAAAAACGCGGATGTGTTTCAACGTTATTTCAAACTTAAAGCCGGCTGGCTGGGACTCCCTTCGGGCAAATTGCGCCGCTACGATATTTACGCCCCGCTGACTCCCTCCACCAAAAAATTCGATTACGCTACAGCGAAGCAAATGGTGATGGATAGTTACCGCGCTTTTTCGCCGGATGTTGCAAGTCTGGCGCAGCGCGTTTTCGATGAAAATCATCTCGATTCAGAGATACGCCCGGGCAAGCGCGGCGGCGCATTCTGTTATGCGGTCATGCCCGAATTGACTCCCTGGGTGCTGATCAATTACGACGGCACCGCGCGCGACATCGCCACGCTGGCACATGAGTTGGGCCACGCGGTTCACGCGCTGCTGGCGGATAAACATTCAGCGCTCACGCAGCAAGCCTGCCTGCCGCTGGCAGAGACCGCCTCCGTTTTTGCGGAGATGCAATTAACCGAGCGATTGTTAAAACAGGAAAATGATCCCTCTGTGCGGCGTGACCTGCTTGCCAACGCGCTGGACGATGCCTACATCACGGTCATGCGTCAGGCTTATTTCACCATCTTCGAAAAAGAAGCGCATGAGCTGATCAACAATAACGGGTCATTAGATGAAGTGACTGACTTATATATGAACAACCTCAAAGAACAATTCGGCGATGCAGTCGAATGTTCGGATGAATTCAAATGGGAGTGGCTTGCCGTTCCGCATATTTATAACAGCCCGTTTTATCCTTATGCTTATAGTTTTGGTCAGCTGCTTGTGCTGGCGCTCTATCAACAATACCGGCTTGAAGGCGAATCTTTCGTGCCAAAATATCTAAAAATTCTCGCATACGGCGGATCGGAAGCGCCCACGAAAATTCTCAGCGAAGCCGGTATCGATATCACCTCGCCAGAGTTTTGGCAGGGCGGCTTTGAAGTGATCAAGAATATGATCGCGGAACTTGAACAATTATCCTAACTCGACAGACTCGACAATCGAAAGATTTACCGCAGAGACACAGAGAGCGCAGAGTTTAAAAAGGTTTTCTCCGCGAACTCAGTGTCTCTGCGGTTCAAAAATTCTTGTACAAAAGCAAGCATTTAACTTCTACGTTCCTTAAGGAGATTTTCAAATGACCAACTCAGCCCCCGCTTCCATTTCCCCATTTGCTGTTTTTCGCAACAAATCATTCACGCGGATGTGGTTCGCACAATTGATCTCGACCATTGGCGACTCGTTCACCATGATCGCCGCTGGTATCTTAATTTATCAAAAAACAAATTCATCATTTGCGGTCGGTTTAATGCTCATGGCAACCTCCATCCCGACCTTGTTGATCGGCATGGTCGCGGGCGTTTTCGTCGATCGCTTTGACCGCAAAAAGATCATGATCACCTCGGATATCATGCGCGGCTTGCTGGTGCTCTCCATTCCATTTTTAGTGCATTACAACGTTAACTGGCTGTACGTCATTGTATTTTTAAGCGCCTCGATCAGCACTTTCTTTTTACCCGCGTACGATAGCGTTATCCCGGAAATGGCAAGCGACGAAGAACTAACCGCCGCAAACTCAATGATCGCGATCAGTTCCTTCGGCTCAACTGCGATCGGGTTCGCCGCTTCCGGCATGTTGGCGGCATATTCATTGGATGTCGCTTTCTATATTGACGGCTTTACTTACTTTATCTCGGCGTTGCTAATGGTGGGAGTGAAAATCGCCGCGACGCCGCAAACAGAAGAAAAAACCAGCGTGGTCGTGGTCATCAAGAATCTGCAAAGCGGATTGAAATACATGTTCAACAGCAGCATCTTACGCGCGCTGATCATCCTCTCGATCATGTACTCGTTTATGGTTGGTATGGGCAACACGCTCTTGCTGCCCTTCGCCACCGAAGTATTAAAAGCGACAACATTTGAATATGGACTTCAGGAAGGTGTCACCTCGATCGGTTTTGTGATCGGCAGTTTTGTGATTGCAAAATACGCCGATCGCTTGCGCGAAGGCGTGTGGATGATCATTGGTTTGCTCGGCATGGGCATTGCCTATATGATCTATTCTTTTTCAACTTCCGTTCCATTTGCCGTTTTGGTTATTGCTATTTCCGGTTTCATGAACTCGCCTTATTCGGTTGCACGCCGAACTTTGATGCAGCGCAATACTGACCGTGAAATGCGCGGACGTGTCTTTGGCGCAAGCATGACGATCGGCAGCGTGGTCATGCTGATCGGTATGGCAGCCGCGGGCCTGGCGGATATTTACGGCGCGCGCGTCATGATGCAGTTCACTGCGCTGATCAATCTCGGGGCGGGCGTCGTCGCGGTTTTCATCCCCGGCATTGGACAGCCCGCAGCGGAATGGATACGCTCACTGAAACTTCTGCGTCTGGCGAGTCAGGCTCCGAGCGTGGAAAATGGCCGCGCCGCCACCCTCGCGGATCTCGATCGCCTCGCCGTGCGTTTGCCGGTCTTCGCCACATTGACATTGAACGAGCGCAAGAGTTTGCTTAAAGACATTCGCTATATTGAAGCCGCCGAAGGAACGGTCATTGTGCATCAGGGCGAGACCAGCGATACCGCTTACTTTGTTTTAGAAGGCGGCACGGTTGCCGGACGCAGTGAGAATGACAACGAGCGCATTTTAGAAACGCATGCGCCGGGGGATTTCTTCGGCGAGATCGCGGCGTTGACCGGTATTCAGCGCACTGCCAATGTCATTACCAATCAACAATCCACGCTGATCCGCGTGCCCGCCGCGACGCTGCGTGAAATGTCGCGCCACCCCGAGATGAATCGCCTCTTCCTCTCCAAGATGACCGAGCGCATGATGCGCATGGATATGATCGAAATGCCAAAAAGAAATGTTATGGATCAGCAGGTACTGCGTGACCTGCGCACCAATCAGCCCGTTATGGAAGCGGAATAAGGTTTACGTGAAGTCATATTATGATTGAGTTACAACGTATTGTGTAACTCAATCATAATTTTTAATTTATATATCAGAGGATAGAGGAGAATGGCTATGGCAAAAAAGTCATCAACCACGGGTAAGGTTATTAAACGCGAGGCAGGCAAGAAAGTCAGTGATCAGTTATCAGTGATCAGTGTGCGCGAATTGGCGTGGACGGGTCAGCACGCGCAGGCGATTGAGGTGGCGTCGCAGGCATTAAGTGGGACAGGCTTGAAGCCTGTCCTACAAATGGACTTGCTCGACCTGCGCGCGGAGTCCTACATCGCCATCGGCAACCTTGACCTTGCGCTGAAAGACGCGAAGGCGATGGGGAAGATCGGTCGAACGTCGAAGGTCAAAGGTCTGGATGCGCAGGCATTAAACCGCCTCGCCCTCGTCCAAATGCGGACAGGGGATTTGAAGGGCGCGATGAAATCCGCAACCAGCGCGGTTAAGACAAAACATACTCATCAACAGATTCGCGCGCAAAGCCTGCTGATCTTGAGCGAAGCGCAAATGCGTCCGGGAGACACGCCCAAGCCCGCCATTGAGAACGCGCATAAAGCCATCGCACTTTTTCAAACGGCGGATAATTTCGCGGGGATCGGGCGGGCATACTGGTCTATCGCGCTCGCCAAAAGCGATCTGGGCGACGCCGAAGAATCGCGCCGCGCCTGTTTTACCGCATTGGAATATTGTCAACGCGCGGGCGACCAATACGGCATCGGCAATGCGTACAACGCGCTCACTTTCACCGACGCAGACCTTGCCGAACGCAGACAGCACAGCCAATTGGCGCTGGAGGCATTTAGCATTGCGGGGTATCAGGAACGCATCGCCACCTGCATCAACAATCTGAGCCTCATTTATGCCTGGCTGGGCTTATACCTGCATCAGCGCCGTTTGGCGCTTGAATCATTAGACATGTATCGCGCCATGGGCGTAAAAACAAACATGGGTAATACATTGGCAGGGCTGTCAGGCATAGACGTTATTTTGGGAAACCTGCCATCGGCGCGCGCGTACTTACATGAATTTTCCGAAATGGTGCCTACGCTCAATGATTCGCAAGTTGATTTGACGCTTGCCAGCGCGCTGGGCGATTTGGCGCTGGCTGAGGGTGACAGCAAAAAAGCGGTACGCTTATCAAAATCCGCCGCGCAGATCGCAGAGAAAGAATACCCGTCGCGCCAGATTCAGCTATACATGCAACTGGGAATTGTCCATCTGGCAGATCAGAATCCCGCCGCCGCGCTCAAAGCCACAACCAAATCCGCCGATATTCACCGCTCGCAAAATTTTGCGTTCATCAACAACACCGCCGCGCAAAGCACCTGGTGGTGGCATACGCAGGCGCTGAACGCCAATGGGAAAACCAAAGAAGCGCGCGAAGCCCTCGAACGGGCTTATGGTTTCTTGCTGGAGACCATTAAGAACATCCGCGACGAAGGCTTGCGCCGCAATGCGCTCAACAAGGTGGAAGACAACCGCAAACTTTTGCAGTATTGGGTGAAGGATGGGGCGAAGCGCAAACTGCCCAAAGAACGATTATTCGCGCATCTTAACATCGAGTCGAACATCCGCGAGCCGTTCAAGCGCCTGGCGGATACGGGCTTGCGACTCAACGCGTTGCATACCATTGACGAGATTCAACACTTCCTCGTAGAAGAAGCCACCGAGTTAATCGGCGGCGAGCGCGTGATGTTGATTTTAGAACGTAGTGCCGACTTCAGTCGGCAAGTAAAAGAGCCGACTAAAGTCGGCACTACGCGGGAAGTTGTTGAATCAATTCTGCCGCTACCGTCTTACTTTTCAGGCAAAGGCTACGAAAAAGCGGAAGACCCGCAAAAAGTGTTGAAGGGGATTGAAAAATATTTGGATCAAGCGCGGAAGACGCGGACGGTGCAACTGATAACACCCCCATCCCCAGCCCTTCCCCCTAAAAGGGGGAAGGGAGCAGAGTCCCCCTCTCCTTTTAGGAGAGGG
>VFKN01000204.1 GCA_009885525.1 Anaerolineaceae bacterium
GATTTACGATTTACGATTTACGATTTACGATTTACGATTTACGATTTACGATTTACGATTTACGATTTACGATTTACGATTTGCCATTCCGCGCGGATTTGTTACACGATTGCTCGTGAGATTTGTCCGCGCTGGTTTCCTTACTGGGGGGAAAGATAAATGGGCGATGGCTCACCCGAAGGGCTTCCGCTGAACTTTCGATTTTTTCCCGTTACTCAAAGACCTGACAGGTTTCCGTAGAATCCTGATTCACCAGATAGTCTCTGAATCGCAATTGTTCCGATTAACCAGAGCTACGGTAAAACCTGTCAGGTCTCATTACCGAGATTAACTTCATCTCGCGATGAAGAACCCTTATCCTCGTCATCCTTCCGAAGAAGGATCATGCGCTGTCTTTCCCAAGACAATATTTTTTAAAGCACCTCCTCAAAAGAGATTGAATTACAAAAAAATTATACCCGATTTGGACTTGCGCAACATGCTCCCCACCGCTATAATCAACGCCATGATTATGAACCCGAACCCGTTCCCTCGACTTTATAAATCTTCCATGTCTGGCTAGGTTCGATTCAACACGTATCCAACGGCTCCCAGACTTGGCGAGCCGTTTTTGTTTGTTTTTAGACGATGGACAATAGACAATGGACGATAAAGGATTGACAATCGCAGAATTAACAGCGAAGATGCACGCGCTCGTCAAATCCAAAGGCTGGTACGAGGCGGACAGCAAACGTCCGCAGACGCCGCGCAATTTGGCGATATCACTCTCCATCGAAGCGGCTGAGATTTTGGAGCATTTTCAATTTGGCGATGAGATCAAAGACAAAGATGAATTGGGCAGCGAACTCGCGGACGTGACTTTATATCTGCTGCAACTCGCATCCGTTTCAGGCATTGACCTTGAAGCAGCAGTATTGAAAAAAATCGAAGTAAATAAAAAAAGAAAATGGGATGCTGAAAAGAAGTAAACAAGGAAACAGGTAAACACGAGATGAACGTAACAGTATTTGGCGGCGCACAACCTAAGGAAGGAACTGCTTCTTATGAAGAAGCCCTGACGCTTGGCAAATTCCTCGCCGAGCGCGGACATACCGTTTTAACCGGCGGCTACATCGGCACGATGGAAGCGGTCTCGCGCGGCGCATCAGATGCGGGCGGGCACGTGATCGGCGTGACTTGTGAAGACATCGAAGCATGGCGCGGCGTAAAAGCAAATCAATGGGTGAAAGAAGAA
Source organism: Anaerolineaceae bacterium (assembly GCA_009885525.1). GTDB lineage: Bacteria > Chloroflexota > Anaerolineae > Anaerolineales > Villigracilaceae > Villigracilis. Next base: position 1,235 of record VFKN01000204.1, read on the forward strand.
AGAAAGCACAAAACACTGGTCCCGCGCTTAATGGGCTTGATCGAAGGCTGCGATGCAGCAATGGCTTTGGCTGGCGGCGTAGGCACGCTGACAGAAATCACTTTAATGTGGAATTTGATGATCGTGGAGTCTTTGCCCCCAAGGCCGCTAATACTGATCGGGGGTGGTTGGCAGTCCACGTTCGATCAGTTCTTCAAGGAATTTGAAAGTTATATGCCCACACGTCAACGCGAGTTGATATACTTTGCGGAAGATGTGAAAACTGCGGTGACGATATTAGAGAATAGAGTAGAGAATAGTAAACCACTCCTTATCTAATCTCTAATCATCTAATCTCTAATCATCTAATCTCTAATTATCTAATCTCTGGAGTAAAAATGGCTGAAGAAAAATTAACCACCCGCGCTGAAGATTTTTCAGAATGGTACAACCAACTCGTATTAAAAGCAGACCTCGCAGATTACGCGCCCGTGCGCGGATGTATGGTCGTCAAACCTTATGGCTGGGCTTTATGGGAAAACATCACTTCCTGGCTCGATAAGGAATTCAAGGCAACCGGTCACGTCAACGCGGCGTTCCCAACCTTAATCCCCATGTCGTTTTTTGAAAAAGAAAAAGAACATGTCGAAGGTTTTGCGCCCGAACTCGCAGTGGTCACACACGGCGGCGGTCAGGAACTGGAAGAGAAATTAGTTGTGCGCCCCACCTCTGAAACCATCATTGGATACATGTATGCCAAGTGGATCAAATCATGGCGCGACCTGCCCATCCTGATTGTGCAATGGGGTTCCGTGCTACGCTGGGAAATGCGCACCAAACTTTTCCTGCGCACAGCAGAATTCTACTGGCACGAAGGTCACACCGCGCACAACAACGCGGCAGAAGCCAAAGAGGAAATGTATCGCATCCTCGATATTTACGAACGCTTCTGTCTCGAAGAAGCCGCCATCCCTGCCATCAAAGGCACCAAGAGCGATACCGAAAAATTCGCTGGCGCGCAGATCACCACATCCATTGAAGCGATGATGTGGGATAAACGCGCTTTGCAATCCGGTACATCGCATTACTTCGGGCAGAACTTCGCCAAGGCGTTCGAGATCCAATATTTGGACAAAGATAATACCCTGCAATTTGCAGAAACAACTTCGTGGGCGATCTCATCGCGCATCATCGGCGCGATGATCATGGTGCACAGCGACGATCAGGGGCTGGTACTTCCTCCCCGCCTCGCGCCTATTCAAGCCGTCATCGTTCCTATTTATAAAAAGGATGATGAAAAAGTTAAAGTAATGGAAGTCGCCGACCGCATCTTTATGGAACTCAAAGCCGCGGGCATTCGCATCAAAATGGATGACCGTGATAACGTCAGCAGCGGATTTAAATTCAACGATTGGGAAATGCGCGGCGTACCTGTGCGCATCGAGATCGGACCCAAAGATGTGGAGAAAGAATCCGTCGCACTTGCGCGCCGCGATAGACCCGGCAGAGAAGGAAAAACCTTCGTGCCACAAGTCGGTCTCATTGAATCAGTCAGCGCATTGCTCGTTGATATTCAAGCCGCGCTTCTGCAACGCGCCACCGAATACCGCGACGCGAACATCCATGATGTGACTTCATACGACGAACTCAAAGAAGTAGTCAAAGATGGCTGGGCGTTCTCGTATTGGTGCGAATCAAAGGAATGTGAAACCAAAGTTAAAGAGGACTCCAAAGCCACCACACGCAACATTCCTTTCGATCAGCCCGCAGAAGAAGGCGTTTGTATCGTTTGCGGCAAGCCTTCCAAACGCAAAGTCTATTTCGCAAAATCATATTAGTAAGCAAAAAGAACATCTGGGAACCTGTCCGCCCAAGTTGATTTACGATCAAGCCGCCGGAAATGGCAAGACCCGCGCAGAAGTCGAACAGGCTTCGGATGGGCTCACGCTGCTGGTGTCCAAACTTCCACCCTATGAAAAACGCTCCGAACGTTTTGGCCCGTATGACTTCAACCTCGCGGAGGATGGCAAGGAACTCGTCTGCCCCAATGGAAAAATCAGCAAGGTTGGATATCGTTCCGCTGCCGGAGACGGGCGCAATTTTCGCTTTTTTCGACTTTCAATGTTGGACGGGTGAACCGCCTGCGCGGATGAAAGGCGCGGACTTATCCCAACGCTGCCCGCTCTGGGAAAAATGTGATTCGACAGGCTCACCAACCATCGGGATAGCCAGCAAGGTCCGCGCGCCATGCGTCAAGTTTTCATTTCCGATTATCGCGAGCAGGTCTTGGCAGCGCAGCAATATAATCAGACCGATGAGTTTCGGGCAGAGATGAAGCAACGCTCGCTTGTCGAGCGCGTCATTTTCGAATTGACCAATTACAACGGTGCGCGCCAATGCCGCAGGCGTGGAAATGAGTATGCTGATTGGCAAGCGAAGATGTCCGCTGTCGCTTACAACCTCAAATACTGGATGCGCCGTCTATATTCACGTCGCAAGCCCAGAGCACGGCTCGCTTATTGAGTCATTCACAAGGCAGGCAGCAAGGCAAAAATCAGCCTTGCTTGTTGTAACGGGTTCTTGCACCTTATCTTTGGCGCGGGGGGAGACTAACGTCGCTTAAAAAATTCCCCCAACTCATTTTCGGCACCATTAGATCGCCAATTCTGCAACACCCTCCTAATGCTCACGACGAAAACACAATAAGCGCTCTGGCGTAATTTTTTTTTGCGGGACAAACTGGTGATTCCGAATTCTACTTCACAAGATGTGCGATAACAACATCCACTGCGCCACCACTGAAATTGTCTTTCCAAGCGATAGACTTGAGCATTTCATATATGCCCTGCATTTTGCAGGGCATATATGATTAATTCATTTCCTGTCTTCCAGATAATGCGCGCAACAACGTATTTTGATCGGCGTATTCCAAATCACCGCCCACGGGAAGCCCGCGCGCAAGACGTGTGACTTTCACGCCCATCGGCTCCAACTGCTGACGAAGATATAACGCGGTTGCGTCGCCTTCCATACTGGGGTTGGTGGCGAGGATGATTTCCTTCACCCCCCCATTCGCGACACGCGCCGCCAATTGCTTGATCTTGAGATCATCAGGACCAATGCCTTCAATGGGAGACAGCACTCCCTGCAAAACATGATATTTGCCTTGATAACCGCCTGTGCGTTCAATCGCCAACACATCGAGAGATTCTTCAACAACACAAATCAACGTGCTGTCGCGCTTCGGCGATTCGCAGACTTCGCAAAGCGGACGTCCCGCTTCGGTGATGTTGAAACACTCCTGACAGAAGGCTGTATTGGCTTTGAGATTCGCCAGCGCAACAGATAAATCCTGCGCGACTTCATCAGACGCGCGCAGTAAATAAAATGCCAGCCGCGACGCGGACTTGGGGCCAATGCCCGGCAGGCGCTCCAGAGCAGAAATGAGGGATTGGATGGATTCGGGGAGAAGCATATTCGATAATCGGGAATCGATATTTGATATTCAGTGCGCAATCTTAAACTCCGAATATCGAATTATCAAATATTGCTAAAACGGTAATCCACTTGCAAGCGGACCCATCAACTTCTCTTGCAGGACACGGGCCTCATCAAGCGCCATGTTTACAGCGGACAAGATCATGTCTTGAAGCATTTCTGCATCAGCATCTTTGAGAAATTCGGGGGAAATCTCAACGGACTTGCATTTCTGGTCGCCGGTCATGACAATCTTGATCGCGCCGCCGCCCGTTGTGACAGTGACAGTCTCTTCGGCAAGTTTCGCCTGCGCGATTTCCATTTTCTTTTGCATTTGCTGCAATTGCTGCATCATGCCTGATTGCTGCCCGCCCATTGCGGGTCCACGATTAAATCCTTTTGCCATTAGTTAGTCTCCTAGTTGAATAGTTAAATAGTCGAGTAGTCAGTAAGTCAATCCCACCACACAGATAAAACAACATTGGACTTTTCTCTTACTTCAGTTGTTCCAATCATGGCTATGGCGGCGCTACCGCCAACCCAAGAAATCTCATCGGCGTCAAATTGTTCACGGACTATTGATTCTAATGCGAACTGAAAACCATCTTCCACGTAAATATACAGCGTATCAGCGTGCCACAGATTCTGCTCCAAACTTCGAAGCGAAAGCGTATTTAGCGGCATGAAGACAGCATGCCATATCTGACGATTTTCCTTTAACAATTCTGCTATTCTTTTTCCGTCACAAGAATTGAAATTTGTACGGGAAATTATATCCAGTTGTATCTTCTGTGCCTTACTAATCTTATTGACAATTTTTCTTGATGCAGATTTCTTTACCTGCTGCTTAACCACAAGTACTTTTTTCTTTACTTCCTTTTTTACAACCATCATAAAACCTCATTGCGAATTTCGACTAACGACTACTCAACTACCAAACTAACCGACTAATCCACATCCACCACTTCCCCACCGTGTTGAATGGCGGCGGCGACCATGCCGTCTTGCGGGACGTTGGAGGGGATTTTGCCTTTGGCGTTGGTAACTATACAGCGGATGGAAACATCAACACCAAAGCGATCTTTGATGAGTTTTTGAATCATTTCAATTTGATCTGGCTTATTTATTTTTTCTATCAGCACATCACTAGCCAGACCAAGTACGAGCGTTTTTCCTTCAACATCAACCATTTTGACCGAGTTGAGCAAGCCATTTAAATTGCCATGTGTTTTTGGAAGGGCGGAGATTAGCGCTTTCCATGATTTGGTGACTTCATTTACATTAAGGATTGCTTTTTCAGAAGTGGATGCCTGAGGCGCGGATTCTACTTGGGGAGCAGGCGCAGACCTGACCTGAGTTGGACGCGGCGCGGCGGATACGCGAGATTCTTCCGGGGATTCCATCACCTCTGCGAGGGCGAGTTCCAGACTCAGGGATGGCTGCCAGCCGCCGCGCAAATCGGTTGCGGCGTTGTTGAAGATTTTCATCATACGTAAAACTTCGGAGGTGTTGAAAGATTTTGCGTGCGCTTCCATTTGCACTTTGACTTCGCGCGTAGCTTCGACTTGATCCACGTTGCCCATTTGAATGAGCATCAGCCCGCGCAGATATTCGACAATTTGACGCGCAAGCGAGCGCGGATCGGCGCCGGAGTCGAGCGCGCGGTGAATGGTTTCAAGTCCGCGCGCGGGTTGATGATCGAGCACGGACGAGATGATATCGAGCACGGTTTTACTCGTGGCAGTGCCGAGCACATTTTGCGCAAGCGCAAGCGTGATCTTCGTACCTGTTGATGAGAGCTGATCGAGCAGCGATTGCGCGTCGCGCATGCCGCCCGCCGATTGACGCGCGATGAGCGTCAGGGCTTCATCATCCGCGCTGAGATTTTCAGCGGCGATAATGTATTTAAGATTGGCAACGATCTCATCCACTGGCACGCGTCGAAATTCGTGACGCTGGCAGCGCGATAAAACGGTCGCGGGAATTTTATGGATTTCAGTTGTGGCTAAAACAAAGATGGCGTGCGGCGGAGGCTCTTCCAGCGTTTTGAGCAGCGCGTTGAATGCGCCGCCCGAAAGCATGTGGACTTCATCAATCACATAAACTTTATATTTTCCCTGTGAAGGCGAGAAGTTAATTTTTTCGCGCAAATCGCGGATATCATCCACGCCGTTGTTTGAGGCGGCATCCACTTCGATCATGTCCATGAAGCGGTTTTCGTTCACGGCTTTACAGTTTTCACAGGTATTGTCTGGACGCAGCGCGGGATCTTCGTTGAGACAGTTGACCGCTTTCGCAAGCAGGCGCGCGACGGTGGTTTTACCCGTTCCACGCGGACCCGCGAAAAGATAAGCATGACCGACACGGTCTGCTTTGATGGAATTGATCAACGTTTGGACAACGTGATCTTGTCCGATAACGGTGTCCCATCCTTTGGGGCGGTATTTGCGATAGAGGGCTTGAGTCATAGATAGATAGTTGGTTAGTTTGATAGTTGAGTAGTTTCGTGGTTATAAAGAAAAAGGAAAGATGAAAGAAAGTTATGGCACTCTATAAAAGGCTCTTAAATTTCCTTGCGAGTCAAACAGGCGGGCGTTTTCGCCGGAGTTCCAGACGGCATCACCCAAACCCCAATATAAATCAATGACGGAATCCGTTCCCGCAATGGTATGGACTTGCACTGCGCCGTTGGGATACAAAGTCAATTTTGGAAAGGTGAAAATGTTTCCATCTTCGTCCTTCAATTGCCATGATGCCAAATCTAGTTGACCATCGCCTTCAAATTTGACGACAACGATCTCAGACTCTAACGTGCCTGCACCGACAACGCTGCTGATCTTCACCGCGATATCGGTCTGCGGATCAGACGTTGACACGGGCGCGGAGTTTCCGCTCGCTGGCGCAGACTGCTGAACGGATGGCTGACTCGCACGATAGTTGCGGTCATACCAAAATAATATTCCGCTCGTCACGCAAGCGGAGACAAAAACGTTCAGCAATAGGTAATAGACTAATTTACGGCGATCCATTAACTACTCTTCCATTCCTTTTCAATCTTTTTGATAACATCCGACAAAAGGGATGACCGAATGTGAAGGCTGGAATTCTTTTGCAAATTCCGCAAAATCTCTAAAATTTCTGTTGAAGAACGATGTCCTTTACGAACAGCGCGAATCAACAAACCCAAAGTTCCATGAACTTTATAACCAAATTCTTCTGCTACAAGACGAGCCGCTGCATCATCTGTCAAAAATAACGCATCTGGGTAGTTTGCCGCCACGGCCAATGATTGAACTTCACCTAGATCAAGCGAAAACATTTTTGCAAATGTCGCAAGTTTTTCGTCAACCAGAGGCGCTTCGATTTTTTCAAAAGGTAAATCAATATAACCAGCAATCTCAGGTTGATGATGAACGACTTCACTCCAAACTACTGGGGGAATATATAAAACCTGAAAATCACCCAGAACATCCAGCGCACGGAGTTCCGAAAGATGAATAAGCGGACCCGCATCTAAAACGGCATTACTCATCCCCGTTCAATCCCCATTCAACATCTTCTTCGATAAATCGCTCAAGAATTTGCGCCTGATGCGTTTCCATATAGCGACGCAAAGCTTCCACAATCAGACTGTTCATATCAACAGACCAGCCTTCCTGCACGTACTCTTCAGCCATCTTCGCCAACTGAACAGGCAACTTTACGGTTGTAGAAAACTCTAACATGAAAACCTCATCTTTACTCGTTAGTGATTATACATCACGCGACATTTTCAGCGCAACCCAATCACCCATCTGGCGTTTGTCGTTCAAGTTCAAACCTTTAGTATTCCCAGCCGCGATGACGGACTCCGCCTGATGATCAAGGATGCCGCTGAGGATAATCTCGCCATTCGGTTCGACCAAATCCGCGAGACCCGCATCAAACAAGCGGATGATGATCGGCGCGAGGATATTTGCGACCACCAGCGGAGCGGATTTAAACTCGAACGCGCCGCTTAGCACCTCGGTGACGGATCCCTGCCCGAGGATTAGTTCCTCCCCCACTCCGTTCGTATCCGCGTTCTCGCGTGAATTTTTGACGGACTCGATATCAATATCCACGCCGAGAACTTTACTCGCACCGAGTTTTAACGCGGCGATGGAGAGAATACCCGAGCCGCAGCCGACGTCAATGACATGATACGAGTTACGAGTTACAAGTTGCGATTGGTCAAAATGAACTTCCATAAGTTCCAAGCATAACTGCGTTGTCGGATGCGTGCCTGTGCCAAACGCCATGCCGGGATCGATCTTGATAGGGATGCGCTTCGGCTCTGGAGATTCCAACCAGGCGGGGAGAATCAACAGGCGCTGCCCGATCAAAATCGGCTTGTAGTGCTGCTTCCAGGCTTCCATCCAGTTTTGATCTGCAATCTGCTTATACGTAGGAGTCGGCACGGGTGTAATCATCCCCAAATAGAAAAGCGACTCTTCGAGTTTCTGACGCGTCTCTTCGAGTTGATCGTTGATCTCCAAATACGCGCGGACGGTGATCGGACCTGTCGCTGTGCCTTCGTCTTCGTCATCCAGAAACTTTACGCCCTGTTCGGTCATCACGCCGTTGGGCGCAAAACGGGCAAAAACATCCGCTACGGATTCGGCGAGCTCGCCATTTACAGTTAATGAAACTTCAAGCCAATTCATTTTTTATCTCCAAATTAAATGTCCGACTGTTCGACCCAGCCATACTGCGAACAGTCCCAAAATTACATTTGCGCCAATATTTATAAAGGCATTCGTCATAAAATCCTGACGCATCAAGTTGACCGTTTCATTTCCAAAAGATGAAAATGTCGTAAAGCCGCCTAAGATTCCGACAAAAATAAACGAACGCGACTCGTTCGAAAACATGCCGTATTTCTCGCCAAATTGCGCCAGAAAACCAATCACAAAGCAGCCGATCAAGTTAACCGCCAGCGTGCCGTAAGGGAAATTGAGGTGCTTGATAGATTCCTGTACATATCCGCCGACGAGATAGCGCAGCACCGAGCCGATAAATCCGCCAGCACCGACGAGGAGAATATTTATCATAGTCGAAGGTTACAGGTTACAAGTTGGCTGCCCACTTAATCAGTTCTTTCTCTGCAAAAAGCATTTTAGGTAAATCGTTCACATCAAAATATTTCATCTCTGAAACCTCATTTGACTCTTTGAATTCACCGCTTACTATTTTACACAAATACACGATCGTGATGTGATGATCTTCCTTTGCGCTGAGAGTGGTAAGCAGTTTTTGGATTTCAATCTGCATATTTGTCTCTTCACGAAACTCGCGGATAATTGCATCCGCGGGCTGTTCGTGATATTCGAGGCTGCCAGCGGGAATCCCCCACTGCCACTTTCGATAGGTATGTTTGAAGAGAAGGATGCGTCCCTGCTCGTCGAAGATCAGCGCCGCAACCGCCGCGCGAAATTTAGATCGTACCAGTTTCGCAGCGAGAAAATGTATCCAAGTCGGCAGGATCCGCCAGATTCGCAAAAGGGTTTTTATCATAGGTTCTGGCATTATAAAACAAAAGGCGAGAAGACTCTCATCCGCTCGCTAATTACCAATTACCAATTACTGCTTTTACCCCCCAAATGCATCGTTCAGCCAATCCAGTAATCCCTTTTCCTGCGGCTTGACCGATGTGCCCAAACTCTCGGCAAGTTTCTCGAACAACTCACGCTGTTCCTTGGTCAACTTGGTTGGCATGGCAACATTAACCATCACCATCTGCTCGCCGCGCTGATTTTTATTACGGACATGTGGCACACCCTTACCCTTGAGATGGAAAATTTTTCCGGGCTGCGTGCCTGCGGGAATCTTTAACTTCTCATCGCCATCCAAAGTCGGGACTTGCACTTCCGCGCCCAACACGGCTTGTGCCACATTGATATCGAGGTTGAGCAAAATATCGTTGTCGCGCCGTTTAAAGAATTGATGCGGTTTGACATCCAACACGACGAACAAACTTCCGTTCGGACCGCCAAACGCGCCGGGCGCGCCCTCACCCGTCAGGCGGATTTGCGTGCCGGCATCCACGCCGCCGGGAATCTGCACTTTCTTTTTCACATTTTTGCGTTCCAAGCCATTGCCGCGACAGGTCTTGCAAGGGGATGAAATCGTCTCACCACGCCCGTTACACGCGGGGCAAGTCCCAGTCTGTACCATTTGACCTAAAAAGGTCTGACGCACCTGACGCACCTCTCCATGACCGTTACAAGTGGAACATTTTTTCGGCGTAGTGCCTGGTTCAGCGCCAGAACCTTTACACGTGGAGCATGTCTCTTCGCGCTGAAATTCGATCTCTTTTTCAACACCAAAGACCGCCTCTTCAAACGTGAGTGTGACCTGCATTTGCATATCACGTCCACGGCGCGGCGCGGTACGCGAACGGCGTCCGGTTGAAAAACCGAAGCCGCCGAGAATCTCCTCGAACAGATCACCAAAATCCGCAGAGTAATCGTGGTAGCCGCCTCCACCCATGTTGCTGAGCCCATCTTTGCCAAAACGATCATAACGCGCGCGCTTATCAGAATCCGAAAGCACGCCATAGGCTTCGTTGAGTTCCTTAAACTTCTCTTCTGCATCCGTCTCTTTGCTCACATCAGGATGATACTGGCGCGCAAGTTTACGGAACGCGGCTTTGATCTCATCATCGCCTGCGCCCTTACCGACACCAAGAATTTCGTAATAATCGCGGTTGCTCATAATTTATGTTAAAGGTTCAAGGTTAAAGGTAAAAAGTTGCCTACTTGCAACATTCAAACCTTTAAACCTGTAACCTGTTTATTCCTTAACTTCACCATCGACAATATCAGGATCAGCATCCGGATTCGCGCCCGCTTCGCCCGCCCCCGCAGCGTCGCCACCCTGCTGATAGACAGCTGCCCCGATTTTTTGGATCGCCTGCCCCAAAGCATCCGTAGCGGATTTGATCTTCTCCACATCTTCAGTCAGCGCCGCTGATTTTACCTCAGCAACTTTGGACTCAATATCGCTGCGAATTTCCGTAGGCACTTTATCGCCGAATTCGCGAATCGCTTTTTCAGCCGCGTAGGCTGTATTATCCGCGTTATTACGCGCTTCGATCAACTCCTTGCGTTTACGGTCTTCCTCTGCGTGCACTTCGGCATCTTTGCGCATATTCTCCACTTCCGTTTCACTCAAACCGGAAGAAGCTGTGATCGTAATGTGCTGCGAGCGCCCCGTGGCCTTATCCTTTGCGCTGACTTTCATAATGCCGTTCGCGTCCACATCAAAAGTTACTTCAACCTGCGGAACGCCGCGCGGCGAAGGTGGAATGCCATCCAAAATAAACTTACCCAATGATTTATTATCAACAGCCATCGGACGCTCGCCTTGCAAGACGTGAATCTCCACCTGCGTTTGGCTATCACTCGCGGTAGAGAAAACCTGTGAACGGCGAGTCGGAATGGTCGTATTACGTTCAATTTGAGGTGTGGCAACGCCGCCCAATGTTTCAATCGAAAGCGTCAATGGCGTAACATCCAAAAGCAAAATATCTTTGACTTCGCCAGCCAACACGCCCGCCTGAATCGCCGCACCAATCGCAACAACTTCATCAGGATTGACGCCCTTATGCGGGTCTTTGCCAAAGAACGCGCGCACGCGGTCTTGAATGGCGGGCATACGAGTCATTCCGCCGACGAGGACAATTTCGTCGATGTTGCCCGCGTTCAATCCGGCGTCAGACAATGCCTGCTTAACAGGAGCAATTGTGCGGTCGACAAAATCCGCGGTGAGCTGTTCCAGTTTGGCACGAGTCAGCGTCATCACCAAATGTTTCGGTCCGGTTGCATCCGCGGTCAAATAAGGCAGGTTCACTTCGGTCTGCATCATGGTTGAAAGTTCGATCTTCGCTTTTTCAGAAGCCTCTTTCAAACGCTGTAACGCCTGACGATCATTATGCAAATCAATGCTGTTATCTTTTTTGAAAGTCTCGATCAAATGATCCATAATGCGCAGATCGAAATCATCGCCGCCGAGGAAAGTATCTCCGCTGGTGGAACGCACTTGAAACACGCCGTCACCCACTTCCAAAATGGAAACGTCAAACGTGCCGCCGCCGAGATCGTAGACAACGATCACTTCGTTTTTCTTTTTATCAAGTCCGTAAGCAAGCGATGAAGCGGTAGGCTCATTGATGATTCGCAAAACTTCCAAGCCCGCAATTTTGCCCGCATCTTTGGTGGCATTGCGCTGCGCGTCATTGAAATATGCGGGGACGGTAATTACGGCTTGCGTGATAGGCTCGCCGAGATAGGCTTCTGCATCCGCTTTCATCTTCGCCAGAATCATCGCGGAAACTTCCGGGGGGGAGTAATCCTTACCATCCAACTCTACGCGCACATCACCATTCTCTGCGGCGTTGACCGCATAAGGCACGCGTTTGCGAGTATGCTCAACCTGCGGATCATCCGACTTGCGTCCCATGAAGCGCTTCACCGAAAAGATTGTATTCTGCGGATTGGTGATGGCTTGATTACGCGCCACACGTCCGACCAAACGCTCGTGATTTTTATTCACCGCCACAACAGAAGGAACCAGTCTTTCGCCTTCCGCCGACGGAATTACAATCGGCTCACCGCCGCTCATCACCGCCGCGACCGAATTGGTAGTACCTAAATCTATGCCAATAATTTTGCCCATAATTTCTCCTGTGTCAGGTTGAAAGTTCAAGGTTGAAGGTTCGCCCATAAACCTGAAACTTTCAACCTGTAACCTTCAACCGAATTTACTGCGCCACCCGCACCAATGCGGGACGTATCACACGCTCGCTGAGCATGTATCCATTTTGTACCACCGCGATCACATGTCCGCTTTCGACTTCATCGTTGGGCTCGTGTGAAATCGCTTCATGGAAAATCGGGTCAAATATCACGCCCTGCGCATCAATACGCTTCACACCTTCGCTCTCCAACATGTTTTGCAGCTTGCGCGCGATCAGCTCAATGCCGCTCGCCCACGCATCATCTGCGGGGCGGTTTTGCAGCGCGCGTTCAAGATCATCCAAAGCGGGCAACGTTTTTTTAATAATGTCGCCTTTCATACTGGCGTACGTTAATTCATTATCACGCTCAATGCGTTTTCTATAATTCTGAAACTCCGCCTGCGATCTTGCCCAGCCGTCCTTGTATTCGGACACCTTCGATTCAGATTCCGCCAGCAAAGATTGCAGCGCTTCAATCTGACCATCGGTCTGGCTGCTATTTACGGATGCTTGCTCCGCCTCGGGTTGAGGGTCATAAACTTCTTCGTGTGCGTGTTTCTTTTTTTCAGTCATATTTTCACTCTCGATTTTTTAAGTTTACTCGTTTGCAATACTATCGTTGACAAGGTTACTTAATACCCCTGCAACATATCTCACTGTTGGAATTGTCCGCGCATAAGACATGCGCATCGGACCTAATACACCCAGCGTCCCCGTTGCCTGACCCGGCGCGCCATATCTTGCGATCACCATCGAGCATTGACGCAATTCTTCCCATCCGCCCGCGCCGCCGATCAACACCTGCAACCCGCCGACACTGCTGTTCATCGAAGCGCGTGCAATTAGATCCTGCAAAGTGGAGCGTTCTTCAAATAAACGCATCGCCCAACGCGCTTCGTCAGATTCTGCGAATTCGGGTTCGCTTAGCACATTGGTGAGTCCGTCTGTATAAATTTCACCTGAATTGCTTTCTGAATTACGCTTCATATCCTGAACCAAAAGCGTGATGATGTCCTGTTCCAATGCATCGACGCGGGATGAAATAGCGGAAATCGAATCCACGGAAAGACCGGCCAACAGCGCGTTGAGTCGCGCAGCGGCTTGGCTTAATCGCTCCTGCTGGACAGGCTCGGCTAAAGTCAAAACCTGTTGGTTGACTTCGCCACCCTCCATCACCATCACCATCAAAACCTGCCGCCCCTGCGTGGAGATCAACTCAATATGCTTGAAGCGGATCGTTTCGGCATGCGGCGCAGTCACAAGTGACACGCCTTGCGATTGGTGTGCGAGAACCGAAGCGGCAAGAGTCATCCACTGCTCGACATCGGGACGCGCCTGAAAGAATTGATGCGAGATCGTATGTTGCACCGCAGTAGGCAACTCGGCCTGCTGAACCATCTGCTCGACGAAGACGCGGTAGCCCTCTTCCGCTGGTACACGCCCTGCGGAGGTATGCGGCTGGCGCAGATAGCCCATCTCGGTCAGCGCGGACATTTCGTTGCGAACAGTCGCGGGGCTGAGATCAAGGTGGAAGCGTTCCACCAGCCGCTTCGAGCCGATCGGCTGAGCAGAGTCAATATAGTCGCGTATGATAAGAAGAAGCAATGTCTTCTGACGTTCAGTGAGGTTGTTCATATCCATAATTTAGCGCCCCCGAATTGAGAGCGCGCTAGAGAAATAATAATAACAGTCGCTATGAGGGAAGTCAATAAGAGGAGTGTAAGAAAATAAGAAAACCTCCCGAGTTACCGCGGGAGGTTTTCTTATTTCATCGATTGATTGGGCGCCACGCAGGGTCAAAATCTTCGTAAACGTCATTCTCTGTGATACGGTGCTGTCCGCCGCCGGAAGGTGTTGAATAGTAAATATGATAGGCCCGTCCCCCGCCGCTTTCGTAGGCCATCCAAATTCCGTCAGGTGAATAATCCACATCTTCAATGGAGCTAACCCCAAGAAATATCTGAAGGGGCGTATTATCCAATTCAAGGGTCAATGAGAACAAAGTTGGGAATTCGAAATTGATTGTGTTATTTGCCTTCTGCTGGTTGAACAAAATAGATTTTCCATCTGGTGACCAGATAGGTTGGTAATTTGAAATCTGGCTGCCGCTGGAAAATATCTTCCGTTGATTTGCTCCAGTATCAGACATTGACCATATTTCATATGTATCAACTCTTTTATAAGCATAAGCAATTTTTTTGCCATCTGGCGACCAGGATGCCTGGCGAGTATGTTTAAGATCAGTGGTTTCTGTTAAGCGTGTAATGTTTTTTGTCGCAACATTATAGGAATAGATTTGCATATATCCGTCGCGTAAAGAGGTAAATGAGATATATTTTCCATCTGGTGACCAGGCGGGTTCAAAATCTCCGCCAAAGTGAGAGGGGAGAGGTTCCAAACCGGAGCCGTCAACATTAATGATATACAAATTAGATTGCGGGTATGTATCTTTTTTAAGGTCGCAAGGGGATGTGAATACCAGTCTCAAACCATCCGGTGACCATGAAGGTTGACAGGCACCCCCGGACATATTGGTAAGCAGTTTGGCTTGATCTTCCAAAATGTTTGTAAGATAAATTTGGGCAATGCCGGTACGCGTTGAGGCATAAGCCATTTCCAAATAATTTGCCCCAATCGGTGTTGGCGAGGAACTTGGGTCAACTGTGACAACTGGGCTGGCCTGTATTTGTGGAGTAGGAACATCCAAAGTTGGGGTGGCTTGATTAACCTCAGGGGTAATTTGGATTACTGAACTGGGCTGTGTTGGAGTGAATGTCTGCTCAACAACAGGCAGAAAAGGCAGCTGTACCCGTATTGAATTTGGAATTAATGCAGGGAAGAAAAAAATAATGCCCAGTAAACCTGCAAGTAAGGTTGCCAGCAATCCCCCAAACATAGAAAGCCTAAAGCGACGGTCACGCTCGCGTTGTTTTTTGCGTGGAGAAACAAAAGCATACTCCGGTGGCGTGGAGTCAACTATAACAGAGGCGGGTTTTGAAGTGTTATTTGCCTGGTCATCTTCATCAACTACGGGTGGCGGCGGAATGGTATATGTGCCAAGTAATTGCTGCGTCTTGGACTTTGAATTTAACAAGGCAAATTTGAATTCATCCCCACTTTGGAAACGGTCACTGGGATCCACTTCCATCGCTTTCTCAATAGCTGCTGCCAGTCGCCGTGAAATCTCGGAATTCCTTTTTCGAATGGATGTGAGCTGCACGCTGTCCATCGCGCGCGCGAGTCCATCTTCGGGGATAATACCCGTTAAGGCAGCATATAAAGTTGCGCCTAATGAATAAACATCGGTACGGGCATCTGTGCGCGCGGTACCATATTGTTCGGGTGGCGAATATCCGGGCGTCATGGCGCGCGCGCCAGTCGTGGTCGCTTGATTTCCCTGGATCATTTTAGCAAGGCCAAAATCCACCAGGAAGATGTGACCATCGGGTGATATTTTCACATTACCCGGTTTAATATCGCGATGAAGAACAGCGGGCCTGCGTGCGTGTAAATATGAAATCGCATCGCATATGGCCGCACCGATTTGGATGACTTCATCTTCAGGAAGAATACCCACCCGTTCCATGCGCTGACGAAGATCTTCGCCATCGATAAAATCCATGATCAAGTATTGCCCTTCTCCCGCAATCACAAAGTGATCAGATACACGCGGAAGATTGGGGTGGCGAATATTTGCAAGAATAACTGCCTCCAGGCGAAACTGGCGCGCATATTCCTCTGTTGTAAACAGGTTCTCCTTAACAGCCACCTGAACACCAAGATTTTCATCTACGGCGAGATAAACTGATCCCATGCCACCCTGGCCAAGGTTTCCTAGAATTCGATAGCGGTTATGTAGTAGTACATCGCGTTCAAGAAGCATTAGATATTCTATCCGGATATAATTTTTTACTTACAAATTGAAATCGCATCTTTTAGGGTTTACATTCCCAAGCAGGCAATATTGAGAATATTTTACCTGCTGGGGCAAATACTTTCATGTCTATTTTATTTCAATTCTACACCATGTCAGTTTTTATTTTTGAAAGGTATGCGCGAACTCTCTTTTAAATTATTAAATGCAAAACTTTCGCCTATTCACCATATTAGTAAAAAAGCGAAAGTTCTAAAAATTGAGATTAGGTTATTTTCCTATGGGACGCCAGGCAGGATCGAAATCCAATCCTTTATCGGTGGTGATGCGCGTGCGGTTGGCGCCTGTAACGGTCATGTAAAGAATATCCTTATTTTCGCCAGCTTCTTCGCCTTCAAAAGCAAACCAGAATCCATCGGGCGAATAATTAACGTCCTCAATAGGAAGCACTTTGACCTGTAAGTTCGAGCCTTGTTCGGCTGTGCGGTCTGTTGCAGAGGTTCGCATTAAATATGGCAGACAGAATTTTGTTCCAGCGCAGCGCTGGTTAAAGATGATCAACTTACCATCAGGAGACCAGACCGGCAGGTAATTTGAAAACTCTGTGCCGCTGCGGACGATCTGCTTTTGTTCAGTTCCATCCACATTCATCATCCAAATTTGATATACACCAATGCGCTTAACCACGTATGCAAATTGCAAGCCGTCAGGCGACCAGGCTGCCTGACGCGACTCAACGTCTGAGGCGCCAGTAGTAATCTGTGTAACGGATAAGTCTTTCACATCCAAAGTGAAAATTTCCATTTGACCGGTACGCAATGAAGTGAACGAAATGGTTTTTCCATCGGGCGACCATTCGGGGTCAAAATCACCACCTGGAACAGTAGGGATGGGCGTCAATCCGCTGCCATCTGCATTGATGATGTATAAACCTGCATTGGAATAAACTTCATCCATACCTTTGCAAGGAGAGGTGAAGACCAATTTTTCACCATCAGGCGACCACGAAGGTTGACAGGCACCTTCAGGAACATCGGTGATTTGGATTAGCTTCTGGCTAGCCAGATCTAGGAGATAAATCTGCGGAACGCCTGTACGACTGGACGCATAAGCAATCTGCCCTGCGCCGCCAATTGGGGTGACAGCTATAGCAACGGGAGATGGAGATGCAATAGTATCTATTCCGACAGTAGGTGTAGAAGTAAACGCTACACTGGTGGAAGTTGGGAGTGGTGTTTTCGTACTTGTAGCTGTGAATGTAGCCGTCGGAGGAATATCCGTTGGCGTGACGGTCGCCGTGAGAGTTTGAGTCGGGAGAGGAGATGGGGTTACCGTAGCAGTTGCAGTATTGGTCGGCGCAAGCAAGGGGATCATCTTGCGCACGTTCATTGGTACAACACTTGGCACAAAAAACGGAATGCCCAAAATAAACAGGAATAACAAAATAATCACAAAGCGGAACAATGCCACGCGGCGCTTGCGCTCACGTTCTTTTTGTTTCTTGAAAGGTGAAACAAAAGGTTTTTCTTCCGTGTGTGAAGGCGGAGCAACAGGTCCGGGTGACGGGGAGGACACAACAGCAGGAGCAATTGATGCACTTGGGTCATTTGGCAAAAACGTTTCTGCGGGCGGCGGCGCGACCATATATTTACCGGCGGCTTGCTGCGTTTTCGATGCTGCGCTCAATAAGGCTTTCTTAAATTCTTCCGCAGATTGGAAACGATCACTGGGGTCAACCGACATTGCCTTTTCAACGGCAGCAGCAAAACGGCGCGACGCCTTCGGATTGCGTGTGCGCAATGGAGTCAACTGCGCATTATCCATAGCACGCGCAAGAGCATCTTCAGGGATAATACCTGAGACAGCTGCGTATAACATCGCGCCTAATGAATAAATATCGGTGCGCGAATCTGTACGCGCAGTCCCATATTGTTCGGGCGGAGAATATCCGGGCGTCATCGCACGCGCACCGGTTGTGGTTGCTTGATTGTCGCCTTGATACACTTTTGCAAGCCCAAAATCCACCAGGAAGATATGTCCATCCGAGGTGATCTTGATGTTGCCGGGTTTAATATCGCGATGAAGAATCGGGGGGGTGCGGCTATGCAAATAAGCAAGCGCGTCACAGATGGCAGCGCCAATTTGTACGGCATCGTCCTCAGAGATCGCGCCAAGCCGTTCCATACGAAAGCGCAAATCTTCCCCTTCGATAAAGTCCATGACCAAATATTGACCTTCGTCCCCCAATTCAAAATGATCATAAACACGCGGAAGATTCGGGTGACGCAAGTTCGCAAGGATCGTCGCCTCAAGACGGAACTGGCGCGTATATTCTTCGGTCGTGAACAGGTTTTCCTTAATAGCCACAACAGATTTAAGATTGTCATCTATTGCACGATAGACAGATCCCATACCACCCTGACCAAGAATTTCGAGAATGTGATAGCGATTATGCAGAAGAGTATTTTTTTCGAGCGTCATCTATAGACCCTTATAAGAAATTGAAAGAATAACCACGATTATATCAGATGGATTTAACCAGCCCGTTCAGCCAGGTTGAATCGCATAAAGACCCACGGGCCGCCGCCTGATACCCACCACCCCACCAAAGCATAGCGTATATATCGCAGCAGATAAAAAATGAATCCATCGCCGCGCGGAAATATCGCTCCCAAACCAGCATAGAGGATCGCAACCCCGATCAAGCCAACCACATAGCGGATTGCGCGCTTCTGAGTGGGACCCGCGGCACTATATCCACCAAGCGACTCGATCCACGCCGCGCCCACCGCCATCCCGAAGATAACTCCCGCCGAGGTGAAGGGGCTATTCGCGTCGACTGGCGCGGGCGTTTCACCATTCGCGGGGAGAAGCGCGTTGGTCACCCAATCTTCAGGGACTTGGTAACCGCTTCGGAAAGTCGCCGCTCCAAATCCAACGGCGAGGAAGATCAGCGAAACAATAAACGCAACCAGAATTTTCTCCTTTAATGTTTTTGTGACAACCCGGGTTTGAACGGAATCCCAGAAGCGCATAAACGCCCACAAGACGAGCCAGCCAAGCAGCCATCCTACGACAACATCGTGCGGAAAGTGCGCGCCAAGATAAAGACGTGAAAAGCCAATGAAGAACATCAACAGGATCGCAACGACCCAAATCCAAGTCTTCTTGAAATACGCTGCGATGATTCCCCATACAGCCACCGCGTGCTGTGCGTGACCCGATGGAATGCCAAAACTCGTTTCGGGCCAAAGTCCGCGCACATGTGAGCTGACCCAATACGGGCGCGGACCCGCAAAAAGCAACTTGCCGACATAATTGATCTGCTCACTCGTCATCAAAATAAAGCCTATACGCAAGCCAAGCGCGGAGTCGACGCTCCAATAGATAAACGGCAGAACGAGCAGGAAGAATTCCTGTGTGCCGAAGTAACTAAAAAAACGCATGGGGGGAATTAACCAATCCCCCGTCCTTTGCAAGGCAATGATAAAGGAAATGCCAATCTCGATCAGGTTTTGCATAACGTTTTCCTTTTGAGCAAGATGAATTAATGATCTGACTTTTTTATTGTACAACAAAGCACAGAAAAAAACCTTGCAAAACTTTTAGTCGATGCCAGAGTTTTGCATCCTTCTTGCTTAGTTTATAATTCCAACCATGAAATATCTGTGCGGACTTATGTTCGCAATTTTGTTTTTCTTATCGGCGTGTCAACAGACTTCCGCATCCGTCATGATCATTGATGGAGAAAATGTTTATACGCTTCAAACCCCGGAACGTGTGCCGCAGGTTTTGCTGGCACAAGTGGGAATCACGCTGCTGCCAAATGAACGCGTTCTGCTTAACGGAATCACAATTCCAATTGACCGACTTTTACCTGAAATAAATTCCATGCAATTGCAAGTTCGCCGCGCAGTGACTTTGACTCTCATCACACCGCAGGAACCGCAAATATTTCAAACGTCAGCGTTTACTGTGGGGCAGGCATTGAGCGAAGCGGGGTTGACTCTCACAAAAAATGATGCGATTGATCCGCCTGCTGAAACTCCCATCACGCAATCGTTGACTGTGACATATTCTCCGGCGCGCGAGTTGAGCATTTCGGTGGGCGGGAAAATCTTGAAGATAAGCTCATCCGCGCGGACGGTTGGCGAGGCGTTGACCGAGGCTGGGATTCCACTCGTCGGCGCGGATATTTCTTCGCCGTCAGAAAATGATGCGCTTCCGGTGGATGGGAATATCCGCGTGGTGAGAATCTACGAGACGACGAGCATCGCGCTGGAGTCGATTCCATTTACGACAGAAAAAATCGAGGATGCGAATATTCCGTTTGGACAGGAAGAAACTGTTCAGCCGGGCGTGAATGGATTGGCGATGATCCGCACGCGGGTCCGATACGAAGATGGAAAAGAAGTCAGCCGCGTGACGGAAGATAAAACGCTGATGAGTGAGCCGCAAAAGCGAATCGTGAAAAGTGGTTCGCAGATCGTAATGTCGCAATTAAACGGGCGGGATTATTGGCTTGCAACCGAAATGTATGCAAGCGTATATTCACCCTGCGCTTCTGGTACGGGCGGGTGTTCGTACGGAACAGCAAGCGGCGCGCGCGCAGGTTATGGAATTGTGGCGGTGGATTATTCGATTTACAGTTATCTCGCGGGCATGAAAGTTTACATCCCCGGTTATGGGACTGCGACAATCGGTGATGTAGGCGGAGGTCCAATTATCGAAACCGCGTTCGGTGTGCCCCGCACAAAATGGATCGACCTCGGTTTTGATGACGGCAAGATCATAAATATGAGCGGCTGGGTGACGGTGTATTTTCTTGCGCCTGCACCAGTAGAGATTCCTTATTTCTTAAAGTGAATAAAAAAAATAAACACAAAGGACACGACGGACACAAAGTTTAATCTGCTCAAGATAATTGTCACTGAATTCCTCATCTTACGTAGTGTCGTTCTGAGCGGAGCGAAGAACCTCTACGTTTGCCTCAGAGACCCTTCGCTAACGCTCAGGGAATCACGCTTAGGTGCGTAAGGTGAGTTAATTCCTTTGTGTCCTTAGTGTTAAAAACTATGACCCAAAAACAAAAAACCATTATTTCCATCCTCTCGATCATCGCCTGTGCGCTGCTTGCCAGTGTTGGAGGTTACGCATATAAAACTTATGAGGTCTTCGCACAGCAGCCGCTTGGACCCTTGCTGCCTGTGTATACGCCGATCGGCCTGCCCCCCACGTGGACTCCCACCGCAGGGACTCAACTGGGCGCGGTCACGCTCGTGCCGACGATTCAAATCCCGCCGACGAATACGCTCGAGCCGATCTGTTACGGGCCTGATGTGATGTACATCCTCGCGGTTGGCGCAGACTCGCGTCAGGATGCGTACGTCTTTGGGCTTGCAGACGCGATCCGAATTGTGCGCGTGGAATTCAAAACGCCGAAGGTCACTGTCCTCGAATTTCAGCGCGATCTATGGGTGGAGATTCCCTACATCGCAGACGATCTCAATGGAATAGATCACGGCAAACTTAATCAGGCTTATATGTTCGGTCAACCCGGGTATGGATATTGGGACGACCCAAGCGCGGGACCGGGTTTGCTGGCGCTGACACTCAATCAAAACTTTGGCGTGCGGTCAGATCACTACATCTCAGTAAACATGCGCACGTTTGAAAATATTGTCAACGCGGTGGGCGGCATCGACATCAACGTCACCGATGAAAAAGAAGCATTGAACACGGGGCTGCCGCTTGGCAACAGTCATCTCGATGGCGCGGGCGCGCTCAAGGTGGCACGCAATCGCGAAGAAGGCGTATTCGAACGCGCCAACAATCAGAACCGCGTGCTGTGCGCGCTGAGAAAAAAATTACTCAGTCCCAATGTCGCAACGCAAATCCCGGATTTGATCGCATCATTTAAAGATAACATCCGCACCGACCTGACGCCCGATCAAATTACGCAACTCGCCTGCCTCGGCACAAAGTTGAAACCGGAAAATATTGTCTTCACCAGTTTTCCCGAAAAACTTTTTACCCCGTCGCGCCACATCCCAGACCTGTACAATAACAACCCGAACGGCACATTTATTTGGGATGCGAATTCCGATATCCTGCGCGATTACGTCGCGCAATTTCAAGCGGGCACCTGGCCCCCCGTCACCACCGATGAAAAAAATACAGAGGAAGTCGTTTGCGAATGAACAAATTTCAAAATATTCCCCAACTCAATGCCGAAGCCGTGCTTAAAAGATTCGGCTTGCGCGCCGATAAAAGTCTCGGGCAAAATTTTTTGCAGGATGATTCCGTCCTCGAAAAAATTGCGCTCACTGCTGATATTCAAGAGGATGATTCCGTGCTGGAGATTGGTCCCGGCCTCGGAAGTTTAACGCGCTACTTATGTGTCTCTGCCCGCGAAGTAACCGCGATCGAACTTGATATGGATATGCTTGCCCCGCTCAAATCGATTCTCAGCCCGTACAAAAACGTCCGCGTGATTCACGGCGATATTCTCAAGACCCCCATCTCAAAACTCATCAACACCCCCGATTATCTCGTCGTCGCGAATATTCCCTACTACATTACTTCCGCCGTGATTCGGCATCTGCTCGAAAGCGAAGTCAAACCGCGCCGCATGGTACTCACCATCCAAAAAGAAGTTGCGGAACGCATCTGCGCCGCAGCCGGTGATTTGAGTCTCCTGGCGTTAAGCGTGCAAGTGTACGGAAAGCCCAGCATCGCCGCCAAGATTCCCGCCAGCGCATTTCACCCCGCCCCAAAAGTAGACTCCGCGATTTTGCGAATTGACATTTATCCCGAGCCGCTTGTCCCGCGCGAAATGCTCAAGACCTTCTTCAAACTCACCAAAGCAGGCTTTAGCCAAAAACGCAAAACGCTAAGAAATTCACTTGCATCGGGCTTGCATGTTTCCACAAAAGAATCCGAAACCATGCTCACTTCTTCCGGCATTGATTTCATGCGCCGCGCAGAGACGTTGTCCATTGATGAATGGCAGGGTTTGTGTAATTTGAATAAAAAAGAAGACAGCCACCTTTAAGGTGGCTGTCTTCTTAAAAAGATTCACATCAAAAAACGCGTTTTTCTAGGCTGCAAGAACGCGGCTTTGAATTTCCTTCTTCACAACCGGCGCAACCTTCGTCCCAAGTAATTCAATGGCGCGCATCATCTTTGCATGTGGAATTGTTCCAATACCCAGTTGAATCAAGAAGCGCTGATGATTGAATATTTTGTGCTGGAATAAAATCTTTTCGATGACCTCATCGGGATTGCCGACAAAATCCGAGCCGCGCAGGGCGCGCGAGTTTTCGAATTGCTGGCGGGTGATGCCAGACCAGCCGCGCTCGCGCCCGATCTTGTTCATCATCATTTGAAATGAGGGGAAATAATCATCAGCGGCTTGCATTGAGTCGTCTTCGATGAAGCCGTGAGAGTTGATACTCACATCCAGTTTTGAGGAATCATGCCCTGCCTGCTCAGCGGATTCGCGATACAAGGCGACCAGCGGCGCGAATTGTTCAGGCATGCCGCCAATGATGGCAATCGCCAACGGCAGTCCCAACGTCCCGGCGCGGATAACAGACTCGGGCGTGCCACCTACTGCGATCCAGACCGGGATTTTATCCTGATGCGGGCGCGGATAAATTCCCTGCTCGAACAAAGCGGGACGATGTTTGCCTGACCACGTCACGATCGTGGATTTGCCTAATTTTAAAAGCAGTTCAAGTTTTTCAGAAAATAACTCGCCGTAATCTTTCAGGTCATAACCAAACAGCGGAAATGATTCAATGAACGAGCCGCGGCCCGCCATGATCTCGGCGCGGCCTTTGGAAATTAAATCCAATGTGGAAAAATTTTGAAAGACGCGCACGGGATCGTCTGAACTGAGCACGGTTACGGCTGTGCTGAGTCGAATCGATTTTGTCCGCGCGGCGGCGGCGGCTAAAATCGTAACGGGCGATGAAGAAATAAAATCGGGACGGTGATGCTCTCCGAGCGCGAAGACATCCAAGCCAACCTGATCAGCGAGTTCGATGGTTTCCAGCAGATTGCTCATCCGCTCAGTTGGGCTGAGCATCGCGCCGGTGATCGGGTCGGCGGTTAACTCCACAAAAGAGTAAATTCCAATTTCAAAGGGTTTTGTATTTTTAGCAAATTCAGTCATTTATTTTTCCTTTTCAAGTACCCGATAAGACAACGTGTCGCATCTAAAACATACAAAACAACCCCGCGAATTTCTTCACGGGGTTGTAATCGTAAATCTAAAATCGTCAATCGTAAATTGACTTAAGTTCCTTCTTCCCAGGAATTCAAATAGTGCAACTGCTCATCGGAAAGAATGTCGATCTTCACGCCCATCGCTTCGAGCTTGAGGCGGGCGATTTCGTTATCAATATCGGTTGGCACGGAGTAGACTTTCTTCTCCAAAGTTTTTGCATTCTTTGCCATGTATTCAGCGGCAAGCGCCTGATTGGCGAAGGACATGTCCATCACAGAAGCAGGATGACCTTCAGCCGAAGCGAGATTGATCAAGCGCCCCTCA
>VFKN01000117.1 GCA_009885525.1 Anaerolineaceae bacterium
CCCGCGTTCTTGAGCGCCTCAAAAGTGACGCGATAGATGCCGGTCTTGTTGACCTTGATGTTGAGCGTGTTGGTCAGTCCGGATCGGGTAGTTTGAGTTGCGCTCAAAGAGCCGGTGAGTTCACTCTGATATTCGGCGTCCTTCTCTGCGTGTTCGGCAGAAATGGCAACCTGATCGATCTTATCCGCTTCGACCTGGCTGCCGTATGGCTGACCGAGTTGGAAGGGACCGTGTCTGCGGGTCTCGTTGCGGATGCTGACATCTTCGATGTAGAAAGTATCGGCCTGAGAATTTACGCTGAAGGAGTAATCCAGACGCGAAAGTGAATCGGCATCCTGGGATGCGATCAACTGCGCGTTGAGTTTGGTCAGTGTACCATCCGCAGATTGGGCATACAAATTGAAGCCGATGTTGCCGGTCTCGGTGGCGGTGGACCAGTCGAATGAGACGCCATCGCCATTAGGTTGCGCCAGGAAGTATGACACAGTTACTGGTGTGGGCGTGCCAGCATTGCCAGCGAAGAAATCGCTAAAGCCCGTAAAACCATTTCCTGTGACCGATGTCGCAGTGGAGGAAGTGCTGACGGGGGGATTCGTCCAAGTGGTTCCCGAATATTTTTGGAGAACCAGTGACCCCGCAGTGGGTGAACCAACATAGTCGCCGGGATTGATGAAGTTGAATGTCGCGTTATAAGTTGTGAACGTCAGTCCGCTTTGCGTCAGAGTCCAATAGCGGTTGATAAAGTCTATATCGCTGATGTCGCTATCAGCATAGTTAGGATGTTGACCGTCAGTGGTTGAGCCTATGAGTGTTCCACCAACGGACACGCTGGCGAACGTGATACTGGCGGGTGCATAATTTATCGCGTCGCCCACTTCGTAGGCGATGGTCTGACTCCCCGCGTTTACAGGTATCGATTTTTGCAAATTGCCCTTGACATACTTTCCTGCGCCCGCGCCTGTGACCGAGCCGGTCGAAGCAATGATGAGTATGTTCGCGCCGGTGACGACCTTGCCGCTGGTAAAGTTAAGCACGCCGGTGACGGTTGCATTGACAGCACTGCTCAACGCAACATCGCCGCTGGTATTGCTGATGGTGAGATTGTTAAACGCGGTCGCAGATGCCCCGCCAATATTTTGCGCCGCGCCGCCGTTGAATGTGACAGTGCCAGTTCCCGCTGTGAATGTGCCGCTGTTATTTGCCCAGTTGCCACTGACGTTTATATTACCTGCCGGTGCAGTGAATATTCCGCCGTTAAGTGTGACATTCTTAAAACTTGAAGTGGCGCTGGGTGGGAATGTTCCGCTGGTCAAAAGGAAATTATTTGTCACCGTCCAAACACGTGCATTGAAAGATCCCCCCGCACCTTGGTTAATGGTCAGGTTATAGAATTGCGGGACGAACGTTATGGTAGGTTGTGTTTGAAGCGTCGTGCCGTTAAATGTGACGATACTGGTTTGTTCGTTGAATATCCCGGCTGTTCCATGAGTCCAGTTGCCGCTGATTCGCCAATCACACGAGCCAGCATTAATTGTTTGACTACTGGTGACTAGAGTAAAAAACTGGCTGCTGCCCGCTCCCGAGCAAGTGTGGGTGCTGCCAGTGAATGTGGTTGTAGCCGCCGTTTGAGTAAATGTTCCATCCACCATCCAATTTCCGCTCGCGTTAACGCTGTTTGCTGTGCTAAAGGTTGTGCCCGAGCCGACTGAAAGGTTAGTGACAGTTACCACACCACCCGCCGTTTTGATGCCGCTTCCGCTTGTGGTGAGGTTACTATAGGTAGTGTTTTTTACAGCCTGATTGCCAGCGCCATTGTAATTGACCGTGTTACCAGCTGCTGTTGCAGTAAGCGTGGTGATTGTAGGTACGGTAGGAGTAGCGCTGATATTAAGCGTACCGGTAGCGTTGTTGGTAATAGCAGGGATTGTGGCAGTGCCACTGAGAGTGAGTACACCGTTGTTAACAAAACTTGTCCAGCCCGCTATTGCCGTTGCTCCAATATTTAAGATTAACGTACCCGTCGACGAATTGGTCCAAGTGCTAGTAGCACCAGTACCGCCCGACGTCATACCACCAGCGCCAACAATGGCTGTGCCGTTATTCGTAACTGCCACATTGGCAACACGTGTCTGTACTTGGTCAATAGTCAAATTAGCCGTAGATGCGAATGTTATGGCGGGCATAGTACCAGTGAAAGCAAGGCGGGAACCCGCACCTATTGAACCCGTGCCATCTATTGTTACGGAGTTAGCGCTTGCGTACAACCTGCCAGTTCCATTAAACTGACCATTTATTGTAATGGATGTGCCTGCGCCGCTCACAGTAAAATTAACTCCACCATCGTTTAGCACACCACCAGTATTGATTGTAAGGCCAGTAATCGTTAACTGGGCACCGCTAATTGTCGGATCGAATGTGGTCGTTGCTGCGTCAGGGATTGTTACTGTGTCAGTTGTTTGAGGGGTTGTTCCGTTACAACCTGTCCAGTTGGCAGCCAAAGTCCAAACTATGCTTGTGCCGCCATTCCAGGTACAGGCAAATGCATACGCCGGCTTCACCGGCAGCATCGCCACCGCCAGCGCCACAACCATCAGCGCGGCAAGTAATTTATAGATCAAATTGGAAGAAAAATTTTTATTATACATATCATTATCCTTGAAAATAGCCGCGTGTAAATGCGTAAACGAAAGTTTCGATGATTACATATTTATTTTTTAGTATGCTTCCAGTAAGTCGAGAGTCTGTCCGCATATTCTCAACCAATACTTTTCCGCCCATAAAAAACGGGGCAAAGAACGCATCCAATTTGTATCCATTATATCTGAGACAGTAATTCACTAACAGGTATAATCGAAAAACTATGTCTGAACGCGATATGCAAAAAGCCGCCTTGCGCGGCGAACCCTCCTACGTCTGGCGCGCCGGTCAACAGCGCCGCCTTGATATGATCGCACGCGCAGCAGACCAGCGCATCCGCGGAACTGTGCTGGAGAACGGCTGCGGCGTCGGCATGTACGTCGCCAAATTGCAGGAACTCGGCGCGCATGTTGTTGGGTTGGAATACGATTTTGAGCGCGCACGCGAAGCGCTGCTCCACTCGAAATTGATCCTCAATGCCGCCGGAGAATCTGTCCCGCTTCAATCTTCGACCTTCGATCTGATCCTCAGCCACGAAGTAATCGAACACGTCGAAGATGACCGCGCCGCGATCCGCGAGATGATCCGCCTGCTCAAAGTCGGCGGACGCGCCCTAATCTTCTGCCCCAACCGTGGATATCCCTACGAAACGCATGGCGTCTTTTGGAAGGGCGAATATTATTTCGGTAACAAACTATTTATCAATTATTTGCCGCGTGCCTGGCGCAATAAACTTGCCCCGCATGTGCGCGTCTATTCCCGCAACGACATGCAAAAATTATTTACTGACTTGCCCGTGAAGTTCATCGAACGCACAGTCATCTTCGGCGCATACGATAACATCATCGCGCGCTTCGGCGCATTGGGGAAATTCCTCCGTGTGGTTTTACAGTTCCTGGAATCCACGCCGCTGAAGGGATTGGGGCTTTCCCATTTTTGGGTAGTTGAGAAAATATAATCCAAATTCCCAATCCATATCACCCCTTCGGGGTTGGCACATGTTGTTATTCACATTCTACAATCGTTTCATCCCTTCGGGATTGAAAACCACAGACGCTTATACGCTGCAAAACTCAACATGAAATAATCCCGAAGGGATGACAAGATTCTAGAAATCAAACGAAGCCCGAATCAAATCCCGAAGGGATGATAAGATTCTAGAAATCAAACGAAGCCCGAATCAAATCCCCAAGGGATGATAAGATTCTAGAAATCAAACGAAGCCCGAATCAAATCCCGAAGGGATGATAAGATTCTAGAAATCAAACGAAGCCCGAATCAAATCCCGAAGGCGGTGTGTTGAGCTTGTCGAAACAGATGACATAATTTTTTGGAGATTATTATGGCTGGGACATATTCCCAAATTTACATCCAAATCGTTTTTGCCGTAAAAGGAAGACAAAACCTGCTTGCAAAAGAATGGCGGCAGGAAGTTTTCAAATACATGGCTGGAATCATCAAGAACAAAGGGCAAAAGTCGATCATCGTCAATGGGGTCGAAGACCATGTGCATATTTTTGTTGGCCTCAAACCTTCAATGGCATTATCTGATCTTGTGCGGGATGTGAAAAATAATTCCACCAACTTCATCAATGACAACAAATGGGTGACAGGCAAGTTTAGCTGGCAGGAGGGATATGCGGCATTTTCGTACAGCCATTCACAAATCGAGACTGTGTACAACTATATTTTGAATCAGGAAAAACATCACAGTAAACAAACCTTCAAAGATGAATACATGGATTTTCTCAAGAAATTTGAGGTCGAGCATGATGCCAAATATTTGTTTGAGTGGATTGACTAAATAAAAAAACTCCGAGGTTTTGTAGCCTCGGAGTTTTGCTTTAGATATGGATCGCCTGGCCTTCCGCCATGTGCGCCGCTTCCATCAGCGCTTCGGAAAGCGTCGGGTGCGCGTGGACGTTGCGTGCGATCTCATGCGGAGTGAGTTCCATCATATGTGCTAGG
Organism: Anaerolineaceae bacterium; assembly: GCA_009885525.1. GTDB lineage: Bacteria > Chloroflexota > Anaerolineae > Anaerolineales > Villigracilaceae > Villigracilis. The sequence goes on from VFKN01000117.1 coordinate 4,606, forward strand.
GTTAACTCGGGGAGTAATTCGGTCACTTCGGGACCGATCATGGATGCGCCGAGCAGCTCGCCGTATTTTTCATCCACAACAATTTTTACAAAACCGCCGTAGTCACCCATGCCAAGTGCCTTGCCGTTTGCGATAAATGGGAAGCGCCCGATCTTGACCGGATGTCCGCGCTCTTTTGCCTGCGCTTCGGTCATGCCAAATGAAGCGATCTGCGGATGGCAATATGTGGCGCGCGGCATCATTTCATAATCGAGCGTGGTTGTTTCTGCGCCGACAATATTCTCCGCGCAGATGATGCCCATTGCCGAGCCGACATGCGCCAGCATGAGTTTGCCGGTCACATCGCCAACTGCCCAAATGTTGGGAACGTTCGTTTGCATCTTTTCATTGATCTCAACAAATCCGCGCTCGTTGATCTTCACGCCGACTTCTTCGAGACCGAGTCCCTTTGAGTTGGGGCGGAAACCAATCGCGACCAGCGCCTGATCCGCTTCGAGGGTCGTATTCTTTCCATCCGCAGAGACAACAACTTTCACGCCGTTTGCGGTCGCTTCCACTGATTCAACTTTGTGACCAACCATCGTTTTGATTCCGCGCTTCTTGAATTCTTTATCCAGTTCTTTTGAGATTTCTTCATCTTCAAGCGGAACGATGCGCGGCAGCATTTCGACGATGGTGACATCCACGCCGTAGGAATTCCACACGGTGGAGAATTCCACGCCGATCGCGCCGGAGCCGATCACGACCACCGATTTGGGAAGTTTTTCCTGAAGGATCGCCTCCCAATAAGTGACCACTTTCTCGCCGTCGATCTTCCACGCGGCGGGAGCGGCCGCACTCGCGCCTGAGGCAACGATGATATTCTTCGCCGTGAGTTCGGTCAGTTTGCCGTCTTTGTCTGTGACCGCAAGCGTATCCTTTGATTTGAATTTTGCCTCACCCATGAAAACGGTGATGTTATTCTTCTTCATCAAAAAGCCAATGCCTTTGACGAGGCGGTCTGAATTCTGGCGTGAGCGTTTGACCGCCACACCATAATCCAATTTGAGATTGTCCATTGTGAAGCCGAAATCTTTTCCGCGTTCGCGCAGCGTGTGCGCCACTTCCGCGTTTTTGAGCAGGGACTTCGAAGGAATACAGCCGACATTCAAACACACACCACCAAGCCATTGCTTATCAACAATTGCGACCTTCTGTTTCAATTGCGCCGCGCGAATCGCAGCCACGTATCCCGCAGGACCAGCACCGATAACAACAACATCAAAATTTTCAGACATTTAATTCACTCCAGGGAGTTAAGATTGAGAATAGATACTCAGTACTTCACGAAAAGACTTCGTAGTTGCGACTTTAGTCGCTTTTTAGCCGAACGACTGAAGTCGTTACTACGTTTTCGTGATCTACTGATACTACTTCGTGTCAATTGTACTACAAGGAAATCCGCCTTCTTTTTACGAAGGCGGCGATTTATCTTTAGAGATTTTTTCTTAAAAATTCAAAAGTCCGCGACCACGCCAACAGCGCGGATGCGGAGTCATATTCGGGGCGATCCTTTTCGATGAACCAGTGACCCACTTTTGGGTAGATATGAAGTGTCACGTCCAATCCGGCGGATTTCATATCCGCTTCCATTTTTCTAACCCATTCAAGCGGCTCCCACTCATCTATTTCGGCGTAATGACCAAGAATTTTTGCTTTAACCTGACTGAAGTCTACAATACCGGCGCCGTAGAAAAGCACGACGGCGGCAACATCCGGCTCGTTTGCGGCAACAGTCAGCGACCAATCTGCTCCCATTGAAAAGCCCAACACGCCGATGGGTTTATCCGCGCAAAGAGAAGATAAATAAATTTTCGCGGCTTTCACAGTGTCACCCATCAATTCAGAATCGCGCTGCTCCATTAGCGCTTTGGCTTCATCTATTGTTTTTGCGATTCGATCTTGATATAGATCAGGCGCGAGGACGGTGAAACCTTGTATGGCAAGTTGATCGCAAACTTGTTTGAAGAAAGGTTTCAATCCCCACCAGGCATGTAAAACTAAAACGCCCGGCCCGCCATTTAAGGGAGAAGCCAGGTACGCCTGCGCGGTTTTTCCATTAACTTGCAATTCAATTTCCGACTTTTGGATTGACATATTATCTCCTGCTAATTAAATTCCTTTACCAATGCCTTCCACCAATCATCTTTTTCTTTTGGCACAAAGGGCGTGTATAACGTTAAACGATCCGCAATTCCCTCGTAGCGTTTCTTCAAATCTTTTGCCATGTTTTCCTGTGTGGTGATCAGGCAAAACTCATGCAGCATTTCATCGGTGATGAGCATGGGCATTTCGGTCCATTCGCTTTTGGCGGCAAAACCCGAGAGTTGTTGCGCAGTCTCGCTCCAGCCGTACATATCCATCACGGCGTGATAAGAAGGCGTGGACGCATAAAACGCGATCTGCATCCGCGCGAAGGCTTCCTCTTCGGGTGTGGTCGCAACAAAGGGCGTCATCGAAACCGTCACGTCCTGCATTTTGCGGTTTGCGTTTCTCACTCCTTCTTCAATTGCGGGCAGCATCATTTCCCTCATGTAGCGCGGACTGTTGAACGGGTGCGCGTGAAATCCATCGCACAATTCGCCTGCGAGTTTTGCGAGGCCAATATTCACGCCCGCGATATAAATCGGGATGTTGGGATGTTCGATCGCGCCGGGATTAAAGAAGGGCGACATGAGCGTGGCTTTGTAATACTCGCCGCGGAAATTTAACTTTGCGCCATTTTGCCAGCAATCCCAAAATGCGCGGATGACTTGAATCTGCTCGCGCAATTTTCCCGTGACAGATTCCGGCCACGGCATCCCAAATCTGCGCTCGACATGCGCCTTGACTTGCGTGCCAAGTCCCAAAATGAATCTTCCCTCCGATTGCACGGATAGATCCCATGCGATGTAGGCAAGGTCGGCAGGTGACCGCGCAAATGAGACGGCAATTGCGGTTCCAAAATTCAGGCTGGTTGAATGTTCTGCGATCAACGTGCATGGCAGAAATGGATTGTGTTGCGTCTCCTGCGTCCACAGCGCATCAAACCCGATCTCCTGCGCGGCGCTCGCAATGGCGGGCACATCTTTCAAAATAACGGGGGGAAGAGCGGCATCTAGTTTCATATTGCAAGTATAGTATTAAGTGGATAGGTAAACAAGTATACAAGGGAACAAAAAACACACAGCCGCTTTCAGGCGGCTTCGTAAAAATAGCCCCGACGTTTACGTCGGGGCGGGATTGGTGGGGGAAAATACTGGCGCTACAAAATAATTTTTGTGTAAGATAATTTAATTCAAACTATCCACAAATCCAAATAGTTCGCGGCTTTCCTGCATCCAGACATTTGGCACGGTTGTGCGTTTGAGGTAGCGTACCAGGCCGTCTTTATCAATTACCAATGAAGCAGTGCGTTGAAAGAGAAGGAAGTATTTTTCCAACTCGTACAAATGATAGACCTCGCGGTTTGGATCAGAGAGAATGGGAAAAGGCAAATTCAATTCCGCAGCATATTCTTTTGTTGCCTCAATATTGTTGCCGAGAATCACAATGATCTCCGCGCCTGATTCGCGAAATTGGTCATACATTTTGCCGAGCTGCGCCACGTGTGTGCGGCATTGACCGCAGGTGGTTTCGCGGATGAAAAACACGATCACATTTGATTTGCCGCGAAAATCCGAAAGCGCGACTATTTTTCCGTTCGATGCTTGCAGCCGAAAATCCGGTGCGAGCGAGCCGATCTTTGCTTCCAATGATTCTAAAGCCATATACCAATCCTTTTGCTGTATTTGATTAAGCAGATGGACTCAGCCGCCGAATCATTACGTTAGAAAACTCTTAACCTTCGAGCAGATACGCCATGACCCAATTCGTTGTTGCGTTCAAACCGTCCATGTGCGCACGCTCATAGTTGTGTGAAGCGTCAATGCCGGGGCCGATCAACGACAACGCCACATCGCCGCCTGCGTTCCAAAACGCTTCGCCATCCGAGCTGTAAAATGGATACACATCCGTCTTATATGGGATGTCAAATTTTTCAGCCAGCGCGCGCATCTTTTTATTCAAGCCTTCGTGATACACACCGCCGCTGTCTTTGATGCACAGCGTCGCGTGAAACTCATCCGAGTTTTGTCCCCTGCCGACCACAGCCATATCCACTGTGACCAATTCTGTGACTTCGGATGGAATTCCCGTCGCGGCGCCGTGACCGACTTCTTCGTAATTGCTGATGAAGAAGTACACGCTGCGTGTCGGACTCTGATTTGATTCCGCCAGTGCTTTGATTGCTGCCACGAGATTCGCGACACAGGCTTTGTCATCCAAAAATCGCGAGCGGATAAACCCATTGGTCACTTCCACGCGCGGATCGAACGCGACACAATCGCCCACGTCGATTCCCAGCGCGCGCGTATTCGCCTCGGAAGTTGTCCGCGCATCCAGACGCACCTCGAGATGCGCATCATCGCGCGGAGTTTGACTTCCCGCCGCGCTGTAGATGTGACCCGATGCGGTCTCGATCATCACCGAGCCGCGAATCTTCTCGCCTTTGGCTGTGAATATCCACACGCCTTCGGTCTCCACCGTCGGCCATTGAATTCCGCCGATGCGGCTTAACTTCAGCCGCCCATCAGATTTGATTTCTTTCACCACCGCGCCAAGCGTATCCGCGTGGGCGGTTAATGCTACGGGCGGCAAATTACTTTCCACTTTCCACTTTGCAACCAAAGCGCCTTTGCGCGTGCGCGAAAGTTGAAGTTGTTTATATTTGGAAAGTTCTGCTTCCACAAATGCAATGGCAGGCTCCGCAAACCCGGTAGGCGAGGAGATGTTGAGCAGGTCAACAAGGAATTTGGTGAAATGGGCTTTGTCAATTTTAGGTAAAGACATGGATTCTCCTGATATTAAACTTGATAACGTTCAAACCTTCAAACCTTCAAACCTTCAAACTCACCAATCTTCATCCGCCATTCCTCGGGAACAGGAATTGGCTTCAACCCTTCATAATCAAATGTGACCAGCACCACGGTTCCGGTCGCCAGCATCCTGCCGGTTTCATCCACTACACATTGCTCGGTGGTGAATGATTTGTTGCCGAGTTTGATTGTTCGCACACCGATCTTGAGCGCGTTGCCGTAATGCGCGGGCGCATGATAGGTGATGTGAATGTCGGCAATGATCACGCCCACTTCCATAAACGATTGGTCTTTGTTGAACAATCCGAGTTGGATTAAATAATAGACACGCGCCTGCTCAAAATAGGTCAGGTATTTTGCGTTGTTCACATGTCCCTGCGGATCCAAATCTCCGTAGCGGACTTCGGTCGGGTGGAAGAATTTGAAATCGGTCATGGATGGATTATAGTCAAATAAATTCAAACCTCCGAGTTCTTTAAGAACTCGGAGGTTTATGGTTTTAATGATATGTCATTGCGAGGACGCTCTTGTTCTTTGTCCGAAGCAATCCGCTCTTGCCTGTCCAAGATTGCTTCGCCGCAAAACCAAGAGCGCGGCTCGCAATGACATCCACTTTTAGCCAAACTGCGTAAGGTGAGTTAATTGCAGTATTTCGCCAGCCCGTCTTTATCGTGGACGATCATGCGCCCGTCGGCATTCGTGCTGACCAGCCCCTGCTCTTTGAAAAATACCATCGCTTGATTTACCCGTTTGCGCGAAGCGCCCACAAGATCGGCAATGTCGCTTTGCGTGAGGATGAGGTGAATTTGCAGCGCGCCGTTTTCATCACTGCCATAGCGCGCAGCGAACGCCAGCAGTTGACGCGCCACGCGTCCGTTCACATCCAGCGTCGCGAGCGATTGAATCACCTGGTCGGAGAGTCTCACGCGCGCGGAGAGTATCCGCACCAGGTTGCGCGCCACAGGCGGAAAGTTATCCAGCATGTAATTGAACGCGGCGCGATCCATCCACAACATCAGCGAACTTTCCAGCGTCACCACATTCGCGGAACGCCCCACGCTGTCGATCAAACTCATTTCACCGATCAAGTCGCCGCTGCCGAGCACCGACAGGATCACATCGCGCTCACCCTGCTCCACGTGGATTTTCACCGTCCCATGCAGAATGACATACACCGCTTCGCCAAGCTGATCGACGGTCATCAAATTTGCGCCAGCAGGAAACACGCGGCGGTGCGCGTGCTGCGCGATCCAATCCAATTGCGCGGGCGCAATTCCCTCGAACAGTTTAATGTCCGATAGCAGGTTGCGGGTATCGTCTTTCTTGATTTCGGTCATGTGGTACATATTTTACTTCTCTTTCTGTGTTGGAAATCACTGCAATATCCAAACCTTCATGCGCCGCGCGAGAATTCGCGAAGAAATTTTTCGCACATAATTCCTGCGCCGTGACCTGCTCATCCGAATAAGCAGGCTCATGATGAAAGAGAATCAACTCGCCTGCATTGCAAGCCGCGGCAACTTCACCGGCCATGTTCGCCGTCGAGTGACCGTATCCCTGCGTGGCGGGAAAACCGGCGAGCGCTCCATAATAATGTTCCTCGCTGTATTGCGCGTCGTGGATCAGCACATCCGCGCCGCGTGCAAAATTTACCAGTTTGCGATCCGTGCCGGCATAGCCTTCCGTGTCCGTCGCATACACGATGGATTTTCCGCGATACGTAATTCTGTACACGTAGACATGACCCGGATGCGCGTTGGATTTGTAAATGCGGATAACAAGCGCGTCATCGTCCACACTCGCATCTGATCCTGCCGCGCGGATTCCATTCCCATCCCAAATAATGATCTGCGCCTCGCTCACCGAGCGGATCTTCTTCGCCGCCGACATTTCGCGCAGGCTGACTGGAAATGTCTCAGCGGATTGATTGTGATCCAGTATATGCTGTAATGTTTCAGGCGTTCCGCCCGGACCAAAGATATGCAGCGATGTGCTCGGAATATAAGCCGGTACAAAAAACGGGAAGCCTTGTATATGGTCGTGATGAAAATGGCTGAACAGCAGCAGCAATTCCAAATGCTTTTTTTCCTGAACGGCGCGTTTCATCAATTCCCGCCCAAGCGGAATGATACCCGTCCCTGCATCGAGAATGATTGTGCGCCCGCCCGCGCTGATCTCGACACACGATGTGTTCCCGCCATATTGAATTGTCCCTGCGCCGGGGGCTGGGTAACTCCCGCGCACACCCCAGAATTTGATTTTGAATTCTTCTTTCATCACACGCCTCCATTTGATTTCTACTCTTATTATCTTTCTTATTGAGTTTTCTACAAGGAAAGTTTTCGCACAACGGCTGGGAAACATTTCCCACGCGCCCTCACCCTAGCCCTCTCCCGAAGGGAGAGGGGACTCCCTTCCCCTTCGGGGGAAGGGTTGGGGATGAGGGAGAAAGCCAATTTAACAGCCTGATAACCTTTGCATGTACACGAGATATTCAAAACCTCGGAGGTTTATGCGCTGGAGCGGTATAATTTTGTCATGCTTCCTGAACTGCAATTAAAAGATATCTTGCGTTTAAAGAAACCACATCCATGCGGCTCGTATGAGTGGACGGTGGTTCGTCTCGGCGCGGATATTGGTCTGGAGTGTAACGGCTGTAAACATCGCGTTCTGCTTGAGCGCCGCGATCTTGCAAAGCGCTTGAAGGCAAATTTAACAAAGCAGGAAGAGGAAAAAACATAGCGCAAGATGAAATCTTGCGCTATGTAAGTTTAAGGAGAAATTCAATATGGCTAAAACAGCAACTGAATCCGAATCAAAAGCCAATGTCGGCTCGCTGCGTATTGGTTTGTTCACAGATACATACGCGCCGCAAGTGAACGGCGTTTCCGTTTCTTTGCAATTGGTATCCGAGGAACTGCAGCGCAGGGGACATCAGGTGACGATCTTTGCGCCAAAAATCCCCGGCTATAAAGATGATCAACCGGGCGTGGTGCGGTTGCCTTCTTTGAAATACTTGAACAACCCGCCGCTCTATGTCGCCGTGCTGGGAACTCCGCGCAGCACATGGTCGCTCACCCGCAAACATTTTGATGTGCTGCACGCACACAGCCCGGTGACCGTTGGGCTGCTCGCGTACTTGACAGCTTCCTCAAAAAATGTTCCGTTGATTTATACCTATCACACATCCATTACGGATTACACCCACTATTTGAGATTCATTGGCGGCACAACATTGATCCGCCATGCGGCGCGTTGGTTCAGCGCAACGTCCACCAATCTGGGCGAACAGATCGTGGTTCCATCTCCCAAGTTTTATCGCCTGCTGTTAGAGCAAAAAGTCACCAGACCCATTCACATTATCCCCAACGGCATTGACCTGAGCGCTTTTGCGGCTGCGAAAAATATCGGCAAATTCAGAACCAAACTCGGAGTTAAAGCAAACGCGCCGATTCTTTTATCGGTCGGAAGAATCGCGCCAGAGAAGCGCCTCGACTTTCTGATCGATGCATTCACGCGCATCGCAGATCAATTCCCCGATGCGCATCTGGTCTTTGCCGGTGATGGCAGCACGCTCGATGATTTGAAAGCCCATGCTGCCGCGACCAAAGTGAATGACCGCATTCATTTTCTGGGAATGGTAGACCGCGCCGAACTCCCCGATATTTTGCACGACGCGACTGTGTTTCTTTCGGCGTCTACAACCGAGGTACATCCTATCTCGGTGATCGAGGCGATCGCTTCCGGTTTGCCGATGCTGGCGGTGCAGGATGAAGCCTTTGAAAATATGATCGAAAACGATGCGAATGGTTATCTAGTCCCGCTGGATGTGGATGTGTTTGCGAATACTTTATCCGGCCTTTTGAAAGATGCAAATAAACTCGAACGCTTTGGGGAGAAGTCTACTGAGTTGAGCAAAAAGTTTTCGATCGAAGGGCAGGTTCAATCTTTGGAAGCGCTTTATATTGAATCCATTTTGCAGCACTGGCGCGGCAAACACGGCGTCCGCGAACGATTGGATTCACTTCAGAAAGATGGCGCGCGCCGGCTGCGTTCCATTCGACAAAAAGTAAATATGCGCGGGAGATAGATTTATAAGATTGATTCAAAAGCGGCTGGAAGTCACAAAGACTTCCAGCCGCTTTTTGCATCTGTAAAATTACAATCTCTTTCAACCTTCAGAAGATTGACTCAATTCAATCCCCACCACTAAAGCGGACCTGCCCCAGTCGCTGAGGGGCTGCCCCTCTTTCCAGTCTTGATACTTTCCCGCCAGCATGTGGCGGGCCATTGTCGTTTCCTGTTTGTCGTCTACGATGCGCGCAATCCCATCGAAAATTTGCTTTGCGATTCGAACGGTTACATTTGGAGTGGCGCGTAAGTTCTTCACCCAATCCGAGATCTCCGCGCCGCCCGACAAAAGATAAATTGAATTACCCTGAACCCCGAACCAGATTTCGATCTCATGCGGATTTCCGCTTTTGCGGCCCTTCGTAGTCAGGTAACAATAATCATCGCCTGAATGCTTTGAGAGAAATTCCGCTATTTCATCGTTTTTGTTTTTCATAAAATTATTTACACCTTTGGCACATAGACAGCATATCCGCGCGGCGCGGCAAACAGCTGTATGCGGCCATCGATAGTTGTACGGTGAGCGATCGGCTGCGCCATATCCACGCTGCTCCACCACGCCGCCGGGATGAGATCCATGTTGTTCCATTGCGTATTCACCCATTGACCGTCCCAACGGTCGCCGCGATTATTCAAGACGTAGATCAAACCGGGCTGGCCGCCATATCCGCTGCGCTGCATGATGTAGAGGCTGTCATCCAGATATAAAGTGGTGGTTGCACCGCCGGCATATTTCTCATGTGCATTGACCAGCGCCTCAATCCCATTCGGTGTGCCTTCGAGCGCGAGATTGAAATTATAGTAATCCTTCCAGAACACACACGGATAGCCCTCATGCGCCATGATGTAGGAATACGCCAGCAATTTGTCGTTTGTGATCGGGCGTCCCTCATCGCGCAGGTCGTGGTTTTCCACAAAGGTCACGGTGGTTTGCGGCTGCTTCTGCAAAATAGATTCGCCGTTCACGAGATTCTTCAAACTGAATCCGTATTGATCGCACAACCCCTTCAGCAGTTCGCGCAGCGGAAAATCGAAAGCGTCCACCGGGTTGGAGTTGGACAAGTTCGCATTTTCGACCCAGCGCAAGGTGTTGCTGGTTGAATCCCAATATTCCGCGACACCGTATGGGATAAAAGGTTTTCCATCGCGTATGTAACGATATTCCTGAATGGCAGTGATGGTGTTGGCGCCGTAGCCTTTGACAAAGTCATAACGAAAACCATCGAAGCCGATTTCTTCGACCAGCCAGCGCGAAAATTTAAGCAGTTCCGCGTACACGTAGGGATTGCGATGCGAGAGATCGGGCATATCGCCGAAGGCCATCTCATCCCATGATTCGTACATGCTCGGATGAAAACATTCCCAGTTGCGCGGAAACTTTCCGCTTTTGGGGTTGAACAGCGTCCAGCGCGACTGACCCGTGATGGGATTCACTTCCTGCGCATCTGCGCCGGAGTTGTGATTCAAAACCATATCCGCGATCACACCTAATCCATTTTGATGCGCGTTCGCGATGAGTGCTTCCAACTCCGTGCGTGTTCCAAACCAGGTTGGGATGCTGCCCTTCTGGTCGAACTCGCCGAGATCATAATAATCGTACGGGTCGTAGCCCATCGAAGGGCCGGAAAGATTCGCGGCCTTGTGAATCGGTGGCAGCCACAGCGAAGTGAATCCCGTTTTGGCCAGCGCGGGAATTTTTTCATTGATATAGTTCCACCACTGAAATTCCTTTTTATCTTCACGCGGACAGTCCCAGTGAAAAGTTTGCATCATAACGCCCATGGTGATTTCTCCTGAAAAAAAGATGATGATTAATTTGACAAAAAATACGTCTGCGCGGGAAGCAGCATATGTTTGCGTTTCTCGGTTACGTAACTGGTTGTGCAGCTGTAACGTGCCAGGCGTTTGATCAATGCCGAATCATATAACCAGATCGAACGGTTGGTAATGCTTTCGATCACCGTCCAATGCTCGTGATAGCCTTGCAGACCGAGGATGATCGAACGCCCCGGCGTGCCGTCTAAAAAATTTTGCATCGAGCGCCAGAATACGGTCAGGTCGGGGTTGGAGAAACCACGCCAGGGGATCTCCACATTTTGAATGCGTTTTTTTCCGATCACTTTTTTTAAGATCACCAGCATTTCTGTATGGATAATGCCCCCGATCAAAATTTTACTTAATAACCTGCGCCGTGAAAGGTAATAGATCAGGTCATTGAATAATTGCTGCGCTTCTTCATCTGATGAGCGATTGATAAATCTTTCGGCGTTGATGACGCTGTACAAACCGCACAACGAATCCAATCCGCCTTGTTGAAAGGGAGGCAGGCCAACCACGGGTTTTTTATATGCAGTCATAATGCTCATCCTAACAGCTGACAGCCGCTCCGTAAGCAACTGTCACCTCATTGTTATTTTACTTGCCGCCATAATAAAATACTTGCGACCAACGACAACAGCGCGCCAAAGAAGAATGGGGCTGAGGGGCCGAATCCGCTCCATGCCCCTGCGCCTTGCCAAAGCAAACCTGCGAGAAAAGACGCGGGCAGCGCCGTGATTCCAATTGCCGCGTTGAACCATCCATACGCCGTACCGCGCTGCGCTTCGGGCACAAGGTCGGCAACCAGCGCTTTTGTTACGCCTTCCGTCGCCGCGTAATAAACTCCATACAAACCGAATAACATCCAAATCTGCCAGCCCGCATTTGCAAGCGCAAATCCCAAATACACAAACGCATACGCAAGCCATCCGCCGATGATTAATTTTCGACGCCCCACTTTGTCTGAAAGTGCGCCCAGCGGACTCGATAACAGCGTGTAGATCGCGGTGAACGTCATCAACATGAACATCGTTTGCAGCACCGAAAGTCCGCGTTCCTGCGCGCGCAAAATAATAAAAGAGTCGGATGAATTCCCCAGCGTGAAGAGGATCATAATCCCAAGAAAAATCTTGAAGCGCGGATTCATCTCTTTCAACGAGAGCCGCGTTTTTTCCGTCCCCGAATCTGATGCTGTTACCTCGGTCGCTCCCAGCGCCAATACGATCACCGCCAGCACCGCAGGAATTACGCTCGCCAATATCGCAATATGAAATGTCTTTACGCTCAATAAGGCTGCGTTCGTTTGCGTCAACCAGATGATCAGCGCCGCGATTGCAATGCCAAGAAACGCGCCCGCTGTATCTCCCGCGCGATGCAGACCGAATGCGTAGCCGCGATTCTCCTTATCCACGCTGGCGGCGACCAGCGCATCACGCGGCGCGGTGCGGATGCCCTTGCCCACGCGGTCTGCAAAGCGGACTCCCATTACACCCACCCATGAAGTCGCAAAATATAAAAATGGTTTTGCAATTGTGGAAATACCGTAGCCGATCACCGCCAGCCATTTGCGTTTGCCGAGTTTATCCGAAAGCGCCCCTGAATAAATTTTCACCAAACTGGCCGTTGTCTCCGCCACCCCGTCGATCAAACCGATGAATGCCATCCGCACGCCGAGCACATTCGAGAGAAATAGCGGAATCAAATACACCAGCATTTCTGAGGAAATATCCGTGAGAAATGAAGTTGCCGTTACAACCCAAATATTTGGATGTAACTTTGTGATTTTATTTTTCATCCTTCATCCTTGTCCGGTACGCAATGCTGGGTAATTTATCCTTCGCTTTAATCTTTCTTCCCGAAATATCCAAATGCGATTAATACCGCGGACATCAATGCCGTTGCAATGCCTGTTTTTAATAAGGCGTCCGCATCTTTAGCTGCCAATATTTTTTCCA